>DATGXU010000120.1:0-3613 GCA_035298685.1 Magnetospirillum sp.
GTCTGCGACTTCGTGGTCAAGACCGGCGGCGGCCCTGGCATCATGGAGGCCGCCAACCGTGGCGCCGCCGAGGTGGGCGGCAAGTCCATCGGGCTGAACATCGTTCTGCCCATGGAACAATCGCCCAACCGCTATGTGACCCCGGAACTGTGCTTCCGCTTCCACTACTTCGCCATCAGGAAAATGCATTTCCTGATCCGGGTGAAGGCGCTGGTGGTGTTCCCCGGCGGCTTCGGCACCCTGGACGAGCTGTTCGAGGCGCTGACCCTGATCCAGACCGGCAAGATCGAGCCGATTCCGGTGCTGCTGTTCGGGCGCGAGTATTGGGAACGCGTGCTGAACATCGACGCCATGGAAATGGAAGGCATGATCAGTCCCGAGGACAAGGATCTGCTGACCTTCGTCGAGACGGCCGAGGAAGCCTGGAACATCGTCGCCGAATACTACCACCTGCCCAAATAGGTGGTTTTTTGCCCACCTTGATGGTGCGGCCAGGGTGAAGTTGTGCGAATTTCCCCCCCTTAGGACAATGCATCCGGCAAATGCCTGATGCTTTCGTATACACTTTCGGATAATATCCGGGTCTAGCGGGTACGCTTGGCAGCGGATGCAAAGGGGGGCTTTTGGCTTCGCTGCCATGTGGCGCCACCGTAAGGGTGGTGCCGCCGAGCGGGGCTGCCACAAGCGGCTCCGTTCCCCGCCACCCAACTCCCGGGGGGGAGGGGGCGGCGCCTCGATTTAGCGGCTGGCATGCTGCAGGATCGGGGCGCCGGAGCACCCTTCGCCCCATCCCCCATCCCCATTCGGATCATCCGTTTTCCCGGCGCGTCAACGCTTCGGTTGAAGTGCGTTTCTCGCGTGGCTCGTTTCTTGGGGCGCGGCCTTTTCGCCTGTGCGGAACGGGCGTATGATGGTTTCCAAGACGGATCGGGAGGCTCATCATGGCTCACGACATCATGTCCGTTATCGCCGCCATGGCCGAAGTGGCAACGGCGCCGCCGGTGGACGGCTCGCTTTCGAAGCCCCGCCAACCGGTGATCACCCTGTCGCGCGATTACGGTTCGGGCGGCGACGTCATCGCCACCCGGCTGTCGCAGCGCCTGGATGTTCCCCTTTACGACGATCAATTGCTGAAGGAAATCGCCCGGCGTCTCAAGGACGACCCCGAGGTGGTCAAGATGCTGGACGAAGGCGTGGGCCGGGCCAAGGATATGTGGCTGTACCGCCTGCTTTCGGGGCGCGACATCGGGCACGACGCCTATCGCGACACCCTGATCAAGGTGGTGATGAGCCTGGGCCGTTTGGGCGGCGTCATCGTTGGGCGCGGTGCCCACCTGATCCTGTCCGACGGTTGCGCGTTGCGCGTGCGCATCGCCGGCAGTCCGGAAGTGTGCGCGCGGCGCATGGCCGAGCAGGGCCATGGAACGTACGAGAGCGAGTTGAAGAAGGCGCAGGAGCTTAACCACCTGCGCGGTCAGTTCGTGTGGGACACCTTCCACTCGCGGCTTTCCGACGCCAGCCAGTTCGACCTTACGGTCAACACCGACCGCATGGCTGATTTCGAAGATGCGGTGGAAATGCTGGTCGGTTTGGCCACCGCCATCCATTCCGGCCGCGTGCTGAGCTTGAACAAGAGCTAAGCCCGCTGACTTTCCGTCTCTCCGCCGTCATTTCGGCGGCGGAGAGCGGCTCAGCCACCGGCTTGTCCTAATCCATGTGCCCAAGGTCCACGGCGCGGGCCAGCGCGCAGAAAGCCTCGACCGGCAGTTCCTCGGCCCGCGCGGTGGGCTCGATTCCGGCGGCGGTGATCAGTGCGTCGGCATTGCCCAACGACTTCAGGCTGGACCGCAGCATCTTTCGCCGCTGGCCGAAGGCGGCGGCGGTGACCCGTTCCATGGTTTCGAAGCGGGCGGGGGCCAGCGGCTGGGCGCGCGGCACCAGCTTGACCACCGTGGACATCACCGCCGGCGGCGGGGTGAACGCCCGCTTGTCCACATTGAACAGCGGCCGCACGTCGCACAGCCACTGGGTGATGACCGACAACCGGCCATAATCGGGGCTGCGCGGCTCGGCGCCCAGGCGGTCCACCACTTCCTTCTGGAACATCAGCGTCATGCTCTCGAAAGCGGTGGCGTGGCGCAGCCACTGCAACAGCAGAACGGTCGAGATGTTGTAGGGCAGATTGGCGACGATGCGGCGCGGCGCGGCGCCCAGGGTGGTGCAATCCACCTCGAGCGCGTCGCCGGCGATGATCTCCAGCCGGCCGGGATAAGCGGCGGCGATCTCGTTCTGGATGGCGATGGCGCGGTCGTCGCGCTCGATGGCGACGACGTGGGCGGCGCCGGCATCAAGCAGCGCGCGGGTCAGGCCGCCCGGACCGGGCCCGATCTCGATGCAGGTACCCACGTCCAGATTGCCGGCACCGCGGGCAATGCGCCCCGTGAGGTTCAGGTCCAGCAGGAAATGCTGGCCCAGCGACTTGCGCGCGGCAAGACCGTGGGCGGCGATCACGTCGCGCAGCGGCGGCAATTCGCTCATGTGGCGGCGGCTCCCCGGCGGTTGCGGGCGATGCTGCCGGCCAGGCGCAGCGCCTCCATCAGGCTGGATTCGTTGGCCTGCCCGGTCCCGGCGATGTTGAAGGCGGTGCCGTGGTCGGGCGAGGTGCGCACGATCGGCAGGCCCAGGGTGACGTTGACGCCTTCGTCGAAACCCAGCGTCTTCAGCGGGATCAGCGCCTGATCGTGGTACATGCACAAAGCGGCGTCGTACTGGGCGCGGGCGGCGGCATGGAACATGGTGTCGGGCGGCAGCGGCCCGACGGCGTCGATGCCGGCGGCGCGCAGATCGGCCACCGCCGGGGCGATGATGTCGATTTCCTCGCGGCCCATGGCGCCGTCCTCGCCCGCATGGGGGTTAAGCCCCGCCACCGCCAGACGGGGCGCGGCGATGGCGAAATCGTTCCGCAGCGCGCGGGCGGTGGCCATGCCGGCGGCGACGATGGCGCTGCGCGACAGGGTGGCCAGGGCGTCGGCCAGGCTGACGTGGATGGTGACCGGCACCACCCGCAGCGACGGACAGGCCAGCATCATCACTTCGTCGCCGTCTTGTCCCACCAGATGGGCCAGGAATTCCGTGTGTCCGGGGAAACGGAAGCCGCCCTGGTACATCACGCCCTTGTGGATGGGGTTGGTCACCACGGCGCTGGCGGCGCCGCTCTGGGCCAGTTCCACCGCCCGCGCGATCGACGCGCGCACCGCCGCCGCGTTGGCCGGGGCGGGCTGGCCCGGTTCCACCGTTTTGGCCAAAGGCTGCGGCAGCACCGGCAGGGCGTGGGGAAACACCGTGTGGGCGTCGTCGGCGCCGGCGATGGCTTGCACCGGCACCGCGTATCCCAGCCGCTGGGCGATCGCCTGCAAACGGCCGACGTCGTCGATGGCGAAGAACACCGGCACCCCTTCGGCCCGGCGCAGCCACGCCTTCAGCGTCAGCTCGCCGCCAATGCCGGCCGGTTCGCCCATGGTCAGCGCGACCGGGGCGAACCCGGTTGGATCAACCGCCACCCTGTCAGCCCCGGATGTCGATGAAGGCCTGGCGACGCAGGTCGCGGATATAG
>DATGXU010000121.1:0-3506 GCA_035298685.1 Magnetospirillum sp.
GGCCTGCGCGTGCCGCTGTTCACCCTGTTCCAGTTCGCCCACGCCCAGTTCAAGTCGGGCACCCTGTCGGGCCAGCCCAAGCAGGTGGCGGAAGACCTGATGGAATTCTTCGCCGACCGCCTGAAGGTGCATCTGCGCGAAAAGGGCGTGCGCCACGATCTGGTCAACGCCGTCTTCTCGCTGGGTGACGAGGACGATCTGGTGCGCCTGCTGGCCCGCGTCGAGGCCCTGGGCGACTTCCTGGGCAGCGACGACGGCGCCAACCTGCTGGTCGCCTATCGCCGCGCCGCCAACATCGTCCGCATCGAGGAAAAGAAGGACGGCACCTCCTATGCCGGTCCCGCCGATTCCTCGCTGCTGCTGCAGGACGAGGAAAAGGCCCTGCACCAGGCCCTGGCCGAGGTGCGCGCCGCCGCCGGCCACGCCCTCAAGGCGGAAGGCTTCGCCGACGCCATGGGCGCTTTGGCCCGCCTGCGCCGGCCGGTGGACGCCTTCTTCGACAAGGTGACGGTCAACACCGACCAGCCGGCCATCCGCATAAACCGATTGAAGCTGCTGGCGGAGATCGGGGCGGCCATGGGAGAGGTCGCCGACTTCTCGAAGATCGAGGGTTGATCACGACGGGCGAAGGGAAACCTTCGCCCGTTTCTCTTTCGGCTGACGAAAAAACAGCCTGTTTTTTGCCCGAAAAAAACGCCACGATTTACCATCGGTACGGGGTCCCGGCCGGGATGCCCGTGCTTTGTCCAGCGGACGAGGGAAGTGTCATGACCAAGTGGGTTTACAGCTTCGGGGCCGGCCGCGCGGAAGGCCGCGCCGACATGAAGAATTTGCTGGGCGGCAAGGGGGCCAACCTGGCCGAGATGAGCAATCTCGGCATCCCGGTGCCGCCGGGCTTCACCATCAGCACCGAGGTCTGTACCTATTACTACGCCAACGGCCACGCCTATCCCGCCGATCTGACCGACGCGGTGATGGAGGCGCTGTCCAAGGTCGAGGAAACCATGGGCGCCAAGTTCGGCGACGACGCCAACCCGCTGCTGGTGTCGGTGCGCTCGGGCGCGCGGGCGTCCATGCCCGGCATGATGGACACCATCCTCAATCTGGGCCTGAACGACGAGTCGGTGGAAGGTCTGGCCAAGAAGGTGGGCGACGCGCGCTTCGCCTATGATTCCTATCGCCGCTTCATCCAGATGTTTTCGAACGTGGTGCTGGAAATCGACCACCACCATTTCGAGGAAATCCTGGACGCCCACAAGGACGACCGCGACCTGCGCCTGGACACCGACCTGACCGCCGACGATTGGAAGATCGTGGTCGGCAAGTACAAGGACATGATCGAGCGCACGCTGGGCAAGCCGTTTCCGCAGGACGTCAAGGAACAGCTGTGGGGCGCCATCGGATCGGTGTTCGGCAGCTGGATGAACAACCGCGCCATCATCTATCGCCGCCTGCACGACATTCCCGAATCCTGGGGCACCGCCGTCAACGTCCAGGCCATGGTGTTCGGCAACATGGGCGACGATTGCTGCACCGGCGTGTGCTTCACCCGCGATCCCTCGACCGGCGAGAACGCCTTTTATGGCGAGTTCCTGGTCAACGCCCAGGGCGAGGACGTGGTGGCCGGCATCCGCACCCCGCAGCAGCTGACCATCCATGGCAAGGAAGCGCAGCGTTCCGACCTGCCGTCCATGGAAGAGGTCATGCCCGAGGTGTTCAAGGAATTGAACGCCATCCGCCACAAGCTGGAGGCGCATTACAAGGACATGCAGGACATGGAGTTCACGGTGCAGCAGAAGCGCCTGTGGATGCTCCAGACCCGCACCGGCAAGCGCACCACCAAGGCGGCGCTGAAGATCGCCGTCGACATGGCGCGCGAAGGCCTGATCACCCGCAAGGAAGCCATCGGCCGCATCGACCCGGCGGCGCTGGACCAGTTGCTGCATCCGACCCTTGATCCCAAGGCGCCGCGCACCATGCTGGCGCGTGGCCTGCCGGCCTCGCCGGGCGCCGCCTCGGGCAAGATCGTGTTCTCGGCCGAGGATGCCGAGCACTGGGTCAAGGACAAGAAGGAAAAGGTCATCCTGGTTCGGGTGGAAACCAGCCCCGAGGATATCGGCGGCATGCACGTGTCCCAGGGCATCCTGACCACCCGTGGCGGCATGACCAGCCACGCCGCCGTGGTGGCGCGTGGCATGGGCACGCCCTGCGTGGCCGGCGCCGGCGAAATCCGGGTCGACTACAACGCCCGCACCCTCAAGGTCGCCGGCAAGCTGGTGGCCGAGGGCGAGGTCATCACCATCGACGGCGGCACCGGCGAGGTGTTCCTGGGCGCGGTGCCGACGGTGCAGCCCGAACTGACCGGCGATTTCGCCACCCTGATGGAATGGGTGGACACCATCCGCACCCTGAAGGTGCGCGCCAATGCCGAAACCCCCACCGACGCCGCCACCGCGCGCAAGTTCGGCGCCGAGGGCATCGGCCTGTGCCGCACCGAGCACATGTTCTTCGATCCCAAGCGCATCATCGCCGTGCGCGAGATGATCCTGGCCGCTGACGAAAAGGGCCGCCGCGCCGCCTTGGCCAAGCTGCTGCCCTATCAGCGTCAGGACTTCATCGACCTGTTCCTGATCATGCAGGGCCTGCCGGTGACCATCCGCCTGCTGGACCCGCCGCTGCACGAGTTCCTGCCGCACACCGAGGCGGAAATCGCCGAGGTGGCCAAGGAAGCGGGCGTGGACGCCGCCACCGTGACCGCCCGCAATACGGCGCTGCACGAATCCAACCCCATGCTGGGCCATCGCGGCTGCCGTCTGGGCATCACCTATCCGGAAATCTACGAGATGCAGGCCCAGGCCATTTTCGAGGCGGCGGTGCATGTGTCGCGCGATACCGGCCGCACGGTGACGCCCGAGATCATGATCCCGCTGGTGGGCGCCAAGAAGGAACTGGATCTGCTGAAGGACAGCATCGACAAGGTGGCTACCCAGGTGTTCGAGGCCGAGGGCTATTCGGTCAAGTACCACGTGGGCACCATGATCGAGTTGCCGCGCGCGGCGCTGCTGGCCGGCGAGATCGCCCAGACCGCCGAGTTCTTCTCGTTCGGCACCAACGATCTGACCCAGACCACCTTCGGCATGAGCCGCGACGATTCCGGGCCGTTCATCGAGGTCTACCGCGCCAAGGGCATCTATGAGCACGACCCCTTCGCCCAGCTCGATCAGCAGGGCGTGGGCGAACTGGTCAAGATCGCCTCGGAACGCGGCCGCGCCACCCGTGGCGACATCAAGCTGGGCATCTGCGGCGAACATGGCGGCGATCCCAGCTCCATCGCCTTCTGCCAGAAGGTCGGGCTGGACTACGTCTCGTGCTCGCCCTACCGCGTGCCGATCGCCCGCCTCGCCGCCGCCCAGGCCGCGATCGCGGACAAGGCCGCCAAGAAGGCCAAGAAGTAAATCCAACTCGCTTTCCGCGAGACTGAGAACTTCAGAGAACCCCCGGAGCAA
>DATGXU010000122.1:0-8092 GCA_035298685.1 Magnetospirillum sp.
GTGCGAGCCGGGTGACGTCATCCCCGGCGACGGCGACGTGGTGGCGGGCATCGCCACGGTCGACGAGAGCGCCATCACGGGCGAGTCCGCGCCGGTCATCCGCGAGAGCGGCGGCGACCGCTCGGCGGTGACGGGCGGCACCCGCGTGGTCTCCGACCGCATCGTGGTGCAGATCACCGTGAACCCGGGCGAGAGCTTCCTTGACCGCATGATCACGCTGGTCGAGGGCGCCAAGCGCCAGAATACCCCCAACGAGATCGCCCTGACCATCCTGCTGGTGGGGATGACGCTGATCTTCCTGTTCGTCGTCGCCACCCTGCCGGTGTTCGCGTCGTGGTCGGGCGCGGCGGTGCCGGTGGTGTTCCTGGCCGCGTTGTTCGTCACCCTGATCCCCACCACCATCGGCGGCCTGCTGTCCGCAATCGGCATCGCGGGCATGGACCGGCTGGTGAAGTTCAACGTCATCGCCAAGTCGGGCCGCGCCGTCGAGGCGGCGGGCGACATCGACGTGCTGCTGCTCGACAAGACCGGCACCATCACGCTGGGCGCCCGCCAGGCCGCCGAGTTCCTGCCGCTGGCCGAGGTCAACGAGCGCGATCTGGCCGAAGCCGCCTTCCTGTCGTCGCTGGCCGACGAGACCCCGGAGGGCAAGTCCATCGTCGCCCTGGCCCGCACCCGCTTTGGCCTGGCCGAGCCGGATCGCGGCGGCATGAGCTTCGTCCCCTTCACCGCCCAGACGCGCATGAGCGGGGTCGATCTGGGCGGCAGCGAAATCCGCAAGGGTGCCTCGGACGCCATTGCCCGTTATGTGGCCGAGCGGAGTGGCCGCACTGTTCCGAAGGACCTCAATCAGTTGGTGGAACGGGTGGCGAAGTCGGGCGGTACGCCGCTGGTGGTGGCCCGCGACGGGCGCCCGCTGGGCGTCATCCATCTCAAGGACATCATCAAGCCCGGCATCCGCGAGCGCTTTGCCACCTTGCGCGCCATGGGCATCAAGACGGTGATGATCACGGGCGACAACCCGCTGACCGCCGCCGCCATTGCCGCCGAGGCGGGCGTCGACGATTTCCTGGCCGAGGCCACGCCGGAAAAGAAGCTGGAACTGATCCGCGACTACCAGCAGGGCGGCCGTCTGGTCGCCATGTGCGGCGACGGTTCGAACGACGCGCCCGCCCTGGCCCAGGCCGATGTGGGGGTGGCCATGAACACCGGCACCCAGGCGGCGCGCGAGGCGGGCAACATGGTGGACCTGGAAAGCGACCCCACCAAGCTCATCGAGATCGTCATGATCGGCAAGCAGTTGCTGATGAGCCGGGGGGCGCTGACCACCTTTTCCATCGCCAACGACGTGGCGAAGTATTTCGCCATCATCCCGGCCCTGTTCCTGGCGTCCACTCCGCAACTCCAGGCGTTGAACGTCATGCACCTCGCCAGCCCGCAATCGGCGGTGCTGTCGGCCATCATCTTCAACGCGCTGATCATCATCGCCCTGATCCCGCTGGCGCTGAAGGGCGTGCGCTACCGCCCGGCCGGGGCCGAAGCCCTGCTGAAGCGCAATCTGCTCGTCTACGGCCTGGGCGGGCTGGTGGTGCCGTTCATCGGCATCAAGCTGATTGATCTGGCCGTCGCCGCCCTCGGGCTGGCGTGAACGGAGGTTTCGATATGTGGACCCATCTGCGCTCTGCCGTCGTCCTGGTCGTGGTCATGACCGTGCTGACCGGGCTGGCCTATCCGCTGGCCGTCACCGGCCTCGCCGACCTGACCTTCCCGTGGCAGGCCAAGGGCAGCCTGATCGAAAAGGACGGCCATGTGGTCGGCTCGGCCCTGATCGGCCAGAAGTTCGACAACCCGGCCTATTTCCACGGGCGCCCCTCGGCGGCGGGCGAAGGCTATGACGCGGCCAATTCCGGCGGCAGCAATCTGGCACCAAGCAGCCGCAAGCTGGTCGACGACGTGGCCGCCCGCGTCGCCGCCGAACGCAAGGCCAATCCCGAAGAAAAAGGGCCGGTGCCCGCCGATCTGGTGACGGCCTCGGCATCCGGCCTCGACCCCCATATCTCCCCCGCCACCGCCTCCTATCAGGTCAAGCGCGTGGCCGCCTACCGCCATGTCCCGGTGGAGGAGGTTCGCAAATTGGTGACCGAGCATACCGAAGGACGCGAACTCGGCCTTCTCGGCGAGCCGCGCATCAACGTGCTGAAACTCAATCTGGCGCTGGACGAGCGATGGCCTATGAAGTGAAGTCGAAACCATGAGTGACGACGAAGCCAGACCGTCACCCGAAGCCCTTCTCGCCGAAGCCGCGCGAGAAGGGCGCGGGCGTTTGAAGATCTTCCTCGGCGCCGCCCCCGGCGTCGGGAAGACCTATGCCATGCTGGAGACCGCCCACGAACGCAGGCGCGAAGGCATCGACGTGGTGGTGGGCGTGGTCGAGACCCATGGCCGCAAGGAGACCGAGGCGCTGGTCGCCGGGCTGACGGTGCAGCCCCGCCGCGAGGTCCACTACCGCGACCGCACCTTCAACGAAATGGACCTGGACGGCCTGCTGGCGCGTCGCCCCAAGATCGCCTTGGTGGACGAGTTCGCCCACACCAACGTCCCCGGCTCGCGGCATGTGAAGCGGTGGCAGGATGTCGAGGAACTGCTGGCGGCGGGCATCGACGTCTACACCACGCTGAATATCCAGCACATCGAGAGCCTGAATGATGTCGTCGAGCAGATTTCCGGCGTGAAGGTCCGCGAGACCGTGCCGGATAGCGTGTTCGCCACCGCCGACGAGATCGAACTGATCGACCTGCCGCCAGAGGATCTGATCAAGCGCCTGCATGAGGGCAAGGTCTATGTCCCCGAGCAGGCCCGGCGCGCCACCCACCATTTCTTCTCGCCCGGCAACCTGACCGCGCTCCGCGAGATGGCGCTACGCCATGCCGCCGAGCGCGTCGACCGCCAGATGGTCGACTACATGCGTGCCCACGCCATCGCCGGGCCATGGCCCGCCCGCGAGCGCGTGCTGGTGTGCATCGACGCTGGTGTGGATGCCCCGCGCCTGGTCCGAGTCGCCAAGCGGACGGCCGAACGGCGGGGCGCCGCCTGGGTGGCGGTGACGGTCGAGACCTCGCGGGCCTACTCGCTGACTGAGGCCGAAAAGGATCGCATCGACGAGGCCATGCGATTGGCAACGCAGTTGGGCGGTGAGACGGTGACGCTCCAGGGCGACGACGTGGTGGCGACCGTCCTGGCCTTCGCCCGCGAGCGCAATGCCACCCAGATCATCGTTGGCCGCACCCGCCCTGGCCGGTGGAACCTGGGCAAGTCGGTGACCGACCGGCTGATTGCCGAGACCGGCGACATCAACGTGCTGGTGGTCGGTGCGGCGGACAACGGCAAGCCCAAGCCGGTCGCCACGCCCAAGCCCATGGCCCTGCGGGACTGGCTCAACTTCGTATTCGCCATCGCCGCGACCGGCGCCGCCACCGGCTTGGGCTTCGCCGTCGACCAGATCGGGCTGCCCATCGCCAACATCTCGGTCGCCTATCTGATGGCGGTGCTGCTGGTAGCGCTCAAGGGCGGCCTGCGCCCGGCCATCCTGACCTCGGTCGCCAGCTTCCTCGCCTTCAATTTCCTGTTCACCGAGCCGCGCTACACCTTCGCCATCACCGACACGCAGAACATCCTGACCGTGGTGTTCTTCCTGATCGCGGCGGTGGTGGTCAGCAACATGGCCGCCCGGCTGCGCGCCCAGATGCAGGCCACCAAGGAAAGCGCACGGCGCACCGGCAACCTCTACGACTTCGGCCGCAAGATCACCGCCGCCGCCACCCTCGACGACGTTCTGTGGGCGGTCGTGCACCATGTCGCCGCCACCATCCACGGCAAGTCGCTGGTGCTGATGCCCGCCGACAGCGGCCTGTCCATCGCCGCCGGTTACCCGCCCGAGGACGAACTGGACGACAAGTCTGCCGCCGCCGCCGAATGGGCGTGGGCACACGGCAAGATCGCCGGGCGCGGCTCACCGACTCTGCCGGTGGCGCTGTGGTTGTTCATTCCCTTGAAGACCGGTCGCGGACCTGTCGGGATCCTCGGTGTCCAGATGATGGAAGACGCCGACATGCCTTCCCCCGAGCAGATGCGCCTGCTGGAAACTCTGGCCGATCAGGCTGCCGTGGCCGTCGAGCGCACCCTGCTGGTGTCGGACATCGAGACGGCGCGGGTCGCCACCGAGCGCGAGCGCCTGCGCTCCGCCCTGCTGTCCTCGCTGTCGCACGATTTGCGCACTCCGCTGGTGTCGATCATGGGCGCGGCCTCCAGCCTGATCAGCTACGACGAGGCGCTGGACTCGGCCAACCGGCGCGAGCTTGCCCAGACCATCCAGGACGAGGCGGAGCGCCTCAACCGCTTCGTCCAGAACCTGCTCGACATGACCAAGCTGGGCGCGGGGGCGCTGAAGCCCAGGGTGGATTGGGCCGACCTGCGTGACATCGCCGGAGCGGCGGTCGAACGGGCAAAACGGCTGGCGAGGGCGCACACCATCCAGGTCGATATCGCCGACGACATGCCGCTGCTGTGCGTCGATGCCGTGCTGATGGAGCAGGTGTTCTTCAACCTGCTCGACAACGCCTGCAAGTACAGCCCGTCGAACACGGCGGTGAAGGTGTGGGCGATCCGCACGCCCAAGCACATCGCCATCGAGGTCGCCGACCAGGGACCGGGCATCCCGCCGGAGGACCGGGAACGGGTGTTCGACATGTTCTATCGGGTCAACCTGGCCGACAGCCAATCGGGCACCGGCCTGGGCCTGGCGATCTGCCGCGGCATCGTCGAGGCCCACGGCGGCACCATCCACGCCGAACCGGGCTTGCATGGAGCGGGCACCTGCATCGTAATTTACCTGCCCCTGCCACCCGAACCGGCCTTCCCCGAGAGCAATCCATGACCGCCCGCATCCTGGTCGTCGACGACGAGCCGCAAATCCGCAAGTTCCTGCGCATCTCGCTGGGGGCGAACGGTTACGACGTACTGGAGGCGGAGACCGGCACCGCCGGGGTCGAGGCGGCGCGCGCGCATACACCCGACCTGCTGGTGCTCGACCTCGGCCTGCCCGACATGGACGGCCAAGAGGTCATCAGCGCGGTGCGGACGTTCTCGGCCATGCCGATCATCATTCTGTCGGTACGCGCCGACGAGTTCGACAAGGTGGAGGCGCTGGACCGGGGCGCCAACGACTACGTGGTGAAGCCGTTCGGCATTGCCGAACTGATGGCGCGGGTACGGGCGGTGCTGCGGTCACGGGCAACCCAAGAGGCCGAGGACGTGCTGGTCGCCGGGCCCGTGACCATCGACCTCGGGCGGCGCATCGTCACCAAGGGCGAGAACGAAGTCCACCTGTCCAAGAAGGAGTGGGAGTTGCTCGCCTTCATGGCCCGCCGTCCCGACCATGTGCTGACCCATCGACAAATCCTCAAGGAGGTGTGGGGACCGGCCCATGTGGACGACACCGCCTATCTGCGGGTCTACGTCAACCAGTTGCGGCAGAAGCTGGAGAGCGATCCCGGTGCACCGAAGACCATCGTTACCGATCCGGGGGTGGGATATCGGCTGAGGTGTCGGGAGTGATGATTGAGAAGCTGCTCGGCCTCATGGCGCTCAGACGAGTTCCGGCTTTGGAAGATACAGGCGGGCGCCCACGCCCATAAGGGCGTCACGGCCCCCGTGAGGCATGGGAACGGGCTGCCTTGCCGGCCGCCACGCACGGCTGTGGCCAGGAGCACCAGACGTGCCAAGACCCCCGCAAAGTGAAGAGCAGCGCGAGATCGTCCGCCGCCGTATCGACGCAGACGTTCCACAGGTTCGCCCCGCAAGGCACAGGGGCTATCGGCCGTCACCCGCCAGTGGCGTTCATGTGACGGCGGACCTTTTCCGAATTGGCCGCCAGAAAGTCGTGGCCGTGCGGTTTAGCCCGGACGGCCTCGTCAATGACTGTTTCCACGGTCTTCCCTTCGGGGTCCGAGCGCAGTGCCTTGCGAAGATCGACACCGTTCTCGTGTCCGAGACAAGTGTGCAGGACACCGGCACAGGTGAGTCTCATCCGATTGCATGAGTCGCAAAAGCCGTGTGACATGGGGGTGATGAAGCCGATACGGCATTTGTTTTCCGCCACGCAAAAATACCGAGCCGGGCCGCCGGTACGATAGTCGCTCTCCTCCAATGTCCAATGGCGCGCCAGACGTTCACGCACAATCGTCATCGGCACATGCATGTTGTAGTGGGCCGATTGCGTCTCCCCGATCGGCATGGTCTCGATCAGCGCCAGATCCAAGCGCTGTCTGCCGCACCATTCCACTATCGTGTCCAACTCGTCCTCGTTGACACCGGCGAGAACGACGGTGTTGATCCGCACCAAGAGACCCGCAGCCTTAGCGGCCCGCACCCCTTCGAGGACAACGTCAAGGCGCCCCGAACGCGTGATCCGCGCGAATTTTGGCGCCTCCAGGCTATCGAGTGAGACGTTGACCCGCCTAACACCAGCTTTCGCCAACGCTTCGGCATGATCCACCAAGCGGGCTCCATTGGTGGTCAAGGTTAGCTCGTCCAGATCGCCGCTTTGGACCAATTGGCCAAGGCTTGCGATGAAATCCATCACGCCGCCCCGCACCAACGGCTCGCCACCGGTCAAACGCACCCTGCGGATGCCCTTCCGGATGAAAGATCGGCAGATGTTTTCAAGCTCGTGCAGCGTCAGCACGTCCTCACGTGGCAGGAAGCGCATATCCTCTGGCATGCAGTAAATGCAGCGCATGTCGCATCGATCGGTCACCGACACCCGGAGATAGGACAATGTGCGCCGGAACGGGTCGACCAGACCCGGCGCCACAGATGACCCGATCGGGATTAAGGATTGTTGCATGGCAGATGGACGATCAGGCCGTCCAACCCGTCATTGAGCAGGATCTGGCAGGCGAGACGAGATGTCGCGGTTAGTCCCGTCGGAACCAGGTCCAGCATGTCCTGTTCGGTCTCCTCTGCCTCGGGAAGGCGTGGGTACCAAGCTGGATCGACCACCACGTGACAACTGGAGCATGCCAGGGAGCCTTCGCAACGCCCCTCGATGTCTAGGCCTTGCGAACGGATGACCTCCAGCAAGGAAAGCCCCTGCGGCGCCTCAACAGTGTGTGCTCCGCCGTAGGCGTCGATCACGATGACGGACGGCATTTTCAGTTCTCCTTGGGTGAGGGTTCAGGCAACGGAAGACAACCACCGGCGCAAAAAGGAACGGCCCTGGCGCATCAATCCAAGCCCGTGTTGCGCGGTGGCCGCGCGAAGCGCGGGG
The DNA here is from genome assembly GCA_035298685.1 of Magnetospirillum sp. Taxonomy (GTDB): domain Bacteria; phylum Pseudomonadota; class Alphaproteobacteria; order Rhodospirillales; family Magnetospirillaceae; genus Magnetospirillum. Next base: position 7,328 of record DATGXU010000122.1, read on the forward strand.
ACGTCGATTCCAGGCGTGGTACTGATCTCAAGCGTGTGTCCGATGAACCAGCTCTCCAAGCCCGAGGGTGTCACCTCGGGATGGAACTGGAGCGCCATGCTCCGACCGAAGGAAAAGGCTTGATGGGGATATTTGTCCGATCCCGCCAGCAGCGATGCTCCATCGGGCAGCTCGAAGGTGTCGCCATGCCAATGCAGGACGTGGGCTGCTTCGGGCGAGAGCTCGGCCAGCGCGCTGCGATGCCCTTCGTCCGTAAGGTGCAGCTTTCCCCAGCCGATCTCCTTCCCCTCGCCACCAGGAAAGACCTTGGCGCCAAGCGCCGCCGCCATGATCTGGCTGCCTAAGCAGATGCCCAGCGTTGGGGCATCTGCGGAGAGCCTTTGCGCAACGGTCTCGATCTCTTCGGAAAGCCAGGGATAATCTTTTCCGTCATAGACCCCCATCGGGCCGCCGAGAACGACCAGCAGATCGGCGGCAAGAACGTTGGCGACGTCGAGGGGGGCCTGTCCGGCTTCGTGATAGGTGATTTGGTAGCCAAGCTCGCGCAGCTCGGGCGCGAACGAGCCGAGGTCCTCGAACGCAACGTGACGGATGGCAAATACGGTTTTCATATCGAAGTTCCTTCCTTGTATGTCTTGACCAGCGTCGGCAGTAAGCTACGCGAGGCTGGCGAGGGGTGAGCTTGTTCCGCCCTTTCTCGTTGGAGTGCGTGCTTGAGATCAGGCCCCCTTCGCCGTGCCGCGCTTGAGACCGGACGGTATCGGA
>DATGXU010000123.1:0-11459 GCA_035298685.1 Magnetospirillum sp.
CTGGTCGGCTGCGACGATCTGCCGCCCGAACGCCTGGGCCGGCATCGTGTCGATCTGCGGCTTCGGCGCCGGGATGGGGCGCGCGTTGTCCACGGCAGCCTGTTCGCGGATGCCCGCGGTCTGGCGGTGGTCGCCGAACTGGCCGGCCGCCTGCCGGCCCCGCAACCGGGCGGCGACGGGGAGTGGGCCGCGCTGCCTATCCGGCTACGTCTCGACGCGGGCTGGACGGATTTGCCGCTGTCCGACCTGCGCGGGCTCGCCCGTGGCGACATCGTGCTGCTCGACGCAACCATGCTCCATGAAGGGGGCGGCCTGATCGTCCGCGTGGACGAATCGACCGCCCTCAAGGCCCGCCTGGTGGGCACGGCCCTGGTAATCGACGACATCGTGAGGACCATTATGACCGAGGATCCTGCGCACTCCGCTACCGTCCAAGAGCCACCCGCCGCCGACGGCGCGGCCGAACCGCTGCTCGCCTCGCTTGAAAGCGTCAACATCCGCCTGACGTTCGATTTGGGGCATCGTAACCTGTCGCTGGGCGAATTGAAGGCACTGGCGCCCGGGGCGACCTTCGACCTGGGCCGAGCGCCGGCGCAGGCGGTGAACGTCCGTGCCAACGGCGCTTTGATCGGCACGGGCGAACTGATCTCGGTCGCCGACCGCATCGGGGTGCGGATCGCGGTGCTGTCGGGACTGTCCGAATGAACCAGATTCCCGATCCCTTCGTCCTCGCCCTGTCTCTGGCAACCCTGGCGCTGGTCCCGTTCGTCGCGGTGATGGTGACGTCCTTCGTCAAGCTGGCCGTGGTCCTGTCGCTGGTCCGCAACGCCCTGGGCGTGCAACAGATTCCGCCGAACATGGCGCTTTACGGGCTGGCGATCATCCTGACCGTCTACATCATGGCGCCGGTCGGGCACGCCACCCATCACGTGCTGGCCGGGCTGCATGTGGACCTGAGCACCGGCGAGGGACTGATGACCGCTCTCGAGAAAGGGGCGGAACCGCTGCGGGTTTTCCTCAGCCAGCACACCAGCGAGTCCCAACGCCAATTCTTCCTGGGCACGGCGACCCGTCTGTGGCCCAAGGAGATGGCTGCGACCCTCGATTCCGGCAGCTTCTATGTGCTGGCCCCGTCTTTCACGGTTTCGGAGCTGTCGGCGGCCTTCAAGATCGGCTTCCTGATCTACCTGCCGTTCGTGGTGATCGACCTCATCGTCTCGAACATCCTGCTGGCCATGGGCATGATGATGGTCTCGCCGATGACCATCTCGCTGCCCCTCAAGCTGTTCCTGTTCGTCATGGTCGACGGCTGGGCACGGCTGATCGAGGGGCTGGTTCTCACCTACGCATAAAGGGGATGGCGCCATGAACGACGTGGACATCGTCAGCTATCTTGCCCGGGCGCTGATCCTGACGCTTCTGCTTTCCCTGCCGCCGATCATCGTCGCCTCGGTGGTCGGCACGGTGGTCAGCCTGTTGCAGGCACTGACACAGGTGCAGGAACAGACGCTGGCCTTCGGCTTCAAACTGGTCGCCGTCGGCGTGACCATTTTCGTCATCTCGCCCTGGCTGGGCGGCGAGCTGTATCGCTATACCCTGACCATGTTCACCACCTTTCCCACCCTGGTGCGTTAGGGGGGGGCGGGACATGGCAACCGGGGTCGGCGCTTTGGTGGACATCGAACCGTTGCGGGTGTTCGTGTTCAGCTTCGCCTATGCCACACCGCGCATCCTGGGAATGTTCACGGTGCTGCCGTTCACCAGCCGCCAGACCCTGCCGGGCCTGTTGCGCGCCGGGCTGTCCATCAGCATGGCCCTGATGGTCGTGCCGACCGTGGCGCCCTTGGCCGGTGACACCTCGGTCGGTGGGGTCGAAATGGTCGCCCTGATCCTCAAGGAAACGCTGATCGGCGTCATCCTGGGCTATGTGGTCGCCATCCTGTTCTGGGGCGCCGAGGCGCTGGGATTCTTCATCGACAACCAGCGCGGCGCCACCATGTCGAGTTCGATGAACCCGTTCACCGGGGTCAGCACCTCGCCGCTGGGCATGCTGTTCAATCAAGGCCTGACCGCCTTCTTCTTCGCCGCCGGCGGCTTTTCGATGCTCATGGGCGGTGTTTACGGCACCTATGCCCTGTGGCCGGTGGCCAGCTTCTGGCCGGTGTTCCACGTCGAGGACACCAGCTTCTTCCTGGCCCAGCTCGACCACCTGATGTATGTGGCCGTGGTGATGGCGGCCCCGCCCATCCTGGCCATGTTCCTGTCGGAACTGGGGCTGGCCTTCGTCAGCCGCTTCGCGCCGCAATTGCAGGTGTTCTTCCTGGCGATGCCGATAAAAAGCGCGGTGGCGCTGCTGGTCCTGGCGGTCTACGTGCCGTTTCTGATGGACTATCTGTGGCCCGAGATCGTTGCCGCCTCGGATCTCGCCACCGCCATGCGGCGGCTGTTTCCATGAGCGACAAGACAGAAAAGCCCACAGCCAAGAAATTGCGCGACGCCCGCAAGCAGGGGCAGGTCGCCTACAGCAAGGATTTCACCCAGACGATCCTGCTGCTGGTCATCATCGGCTATTTCATCGGCAACGGGCCGAACATGCTGCGCGACATGGCGACGCTGATCGTGGTGCCCGCCAAGGTCTACGATCTGGATTTCGCCCATGCGGTCAAGGTCGTGTTCCGTCAGGTCCTGCAAATGGGCGCCAGCATCATGGCCCCGATCCTGGTGATGGTCCTGGTGGTGGGCGCGTTCGCCGATTTCCTTCAGGTCGGGGTCAATTTCGCCTTCCAGGCGATCATGCCCAGCGCCAAGAAGCTGAATATCGGCACCAACGCCAAGAACCTGTTTTCCAAGAAGAATCTGGTCGAGTTCCTGAAGAACGTCGTCAAGGTGACGTTCCTGTCGATCCTGATCTACTTGGTGGTCAAGGATGCCCTGCCGCAATTGATGGGGCTGCCGCCGGGCGGCGTGCCGGCGGTCATCCATGCCCTTGGCGCCTTGGTCAAGCAGGTCATGGCCTATACCGCCGTGGCCTATGTCATCGTCGGGGCGTTCGATTTCGTCTATCAGCGCGTCAACCACAGCAAACAATTGATGATGAGCAAGGACGAGATCAAGCGCGAGCACAAGGAAAGCGAAGGCGATCCCCACATCAAGGGCAAGCGGAAACAGCTTCACCAGGAACTGATGAACAGCGGCATGGCCGACCGTACCCGCAAGTCGTCGGTGCTGGTCACCAATCCGACCCACATCGCCGTGGCGCTTTATTACAAGAGCGGCGAGACATCCCTGCCGGTGGTCATGGCCAAGGCCGAGGACGCCTTTGCCCTGCGGCTGATGAAGGTGGCAGAGGAGGCGGGCGTCCCCATCATGCGCAACGTGCCCCTGGCCCGCGCCCTGAACGAGCAGGGGGAACTGGATCAATACGTGCCGTCCAACCTGCTTGAACCGGTGGCCGAGGTGCTGCGTTGGGTCCAAGGCGTCGAGGGGCGGTGAGGGCGGCCGCGGCGCTTTAGTGCACGCTATCCTCGGTGGCGCGGGACTCGCGGGCGATCACGGCGAAGGCTAAGGTGGCGCACAGATAATAAGCTCCGGTGAGCGCCAGGCCGGTTTCCGTGCCGACGGCGGTGAACAGCGCGCCGACCATCAGCGGCCCCAGCATCTGTCCCAGCTTGTCGGCCGCCCGCTGCACCCCCATGGCCTTGCCCATGCCCTGAAGCCGGACCGCCGGCAGCTTGAGGGCGAACACCGACTGGGCCGCACCGCCCAGGGAACTGGCCAATCCCAACAGCAGCACCGACAGGATAAGGGCGGCCAGGCTGCGATCGAAATAAAGGTAGGCAAGGCCGCTGCCGCCAATCAGGCCGCCCGCCGTGATGAATACCTTCTTTCCGGCGAAACGGTCGACGTAACGGCCGATCCATGGCCCCAGATAGATCACCGACAGGCCGTAAACCATCATGATGCGCCCGATATTCGACTGCCCCACCCCTTGTTGCGACAGATAAAGCGGCAGGGTGTAGTACAGCAGCCCCACTTGGGCGATGGAGAACGGGATGACGCTGCCCAGCAGCAGCCACGAGAAGTTGCGGTCGGCGAGCAGGTGATGAAGGTCGGCGAATGAAAAGCTGCGGCTGACGGTTCCGCCATGCTCGGGCGGTTTCATGTAGGGGCGCATGAACAGCAGCGCGAACAGGCCCGGCGCGGCGATCAGTGCGGCGCTGGCCAGGAACACCGGTGGAAAGCCGATCTGCTGCGCCAGGATGGCTCCTACCGCGCTGCCGCAGATGTGGCCGGCGAAGATGCCGGCGACCAGATTGGACAGGCCGCGAGCCCGGCTGTCCGTGGTTGCCCAGTGGAAGATGAAGCCCTGTATGCCCATCCAGGCCGATCCGTAGCCCAGGCCCACCACGGCGCGGGCAAGGATGAAGGCCAAGGCGCTGTCGGCCAGTGTCGAGGCCAGGCCGCCCAGAATGCTGACGGCGACGCCGCCCAGGAAGGGCAGGTGCCAGCCGCGCCGGTCCATGATGGCGCCGGCAGCAAGGGCCGTCAGCAGGGCGCCCAGCATCTCGGCCGAGATGGGCAGGGCCAGCACGATGTTTTCGGGCAGACCGAACAACGGTTCGGCGATGTCGCGCATGCGCAAAGGCACGAAGCTGAGCGGCAAAGCCCAGGCGAAAACAAGCAGGAAGGCGCCCGGTCGCGCCAGCACGTGACGGCTTTCGCGGTCGGCGACGCCTTTGCCCTTGTCCGCGGCGGTGCCAGCGGTGCGTCCCCGCACCAGCACCGACAGCAGGATGATCAGTTCCACCACGAACAGCGCCGAGGTCAGCAGGACCGTGCCGGCGTCGAGCATCCGCTGACGGTCAGCGGCGGCAATGGCCTCGGCGGACAGGCGGAGGCGCAAAACACCCAGCCGGTTGACGCCGTCGGCCGAGTGCCGGTTCAGATCGACATCGGTGTCCAGCGACGGGTCGAAGGCCACGGCCGTCGACCGGGTTTCAAGGCGGCCATCGCGATGGACCCGGTAAAGCGTCGTACCCGAGGTGTCCAGGACGGACATGAAGCCGGCTTCCGGCATCTGCGCCATGGCCCGAGCGAAGGGTTTGTCGATGCCGGTCAGGCGCGTGATCGAAACGCCCTTGTCGAACAGACGTTCGAGATCCCGTTCCAGGCGGTGGCCGATCAGTCGCGCGGTTTGTGATGCGGCCTCGCGGTATTGCGTGTCGAAAGCGCGGATGCTGTTCCACGAATAGGCTGCCTGGGTCGCCGCCAGGACCACGATCGGCAGGAAGAACAGGCGCATCCGGCTGAACGGCCGGTCGGGCCGCAGCGGGGCCAGGATGACAAGACCCACGGCAAGAAAGCCGGTGCCGCCGAAGGCGGTCGCAGCCAGAACAGCCAGATTGCGGGCGAGGTGGGGTTTCAGGGTGGCTTCCACCGTCGCCTTTCCGACCATGACGATCAGGGCGCCGGCCGGGCGCCCTTCGCGCGTCAGGACCGGAAACACCAGGTGGAAGTAGTCGTCCAATTTGGCTTGCACGGTGTCGGTCGTGCCGGCGGCCAGCCGCGCGGTTACCGCCTCCTTGACGTCGGCCTGCAGGTCAAGGGCAAGACCGCCTTCGGCGTCCGCCCCCACCGCGTCCACAATCCGGCCGTCCGGCAGGGTCAAGGCGACCAGCGAGGCCATGGGAAGATCGCCCGCGATCTCCAGCAGGCAGCTCCGCAAGCCGTAATATTGGCTGATCGGCTTGCCGTAACGAATGGCGTCCTGCATGCGCAGAGCCCAGTCATGGCCGACCACCCGCACCGACGACGCCATGCTGTCGGTGATCACGGTGCGCATGGCCCCCAGGGTCAGCGTTCCGTTGAGGGCCAGGGCCAGCAGCAGGATGCCCACGCTGCCTGCCGCCAGGCGCCATAGACCATTCACGCGCAGACGCCAGCGCCGCACCAAAGTGCCCTCCAGGTTGGTGCTGTTCATGAACGGGCAGCCTTGGCGACGAGGGATTTGCGCAGGGTGAGGATGTTGCGATCGCCGTCGCGGCGATAGAGCACTTCGTCCATTACCCCGCGCGCCAGATGGATGCCCAGGCCGCCGATCGGCCTGTCGTCCAACTCGAGGGACAGGTCCGGCGGCGGCACGTCGAGAGGATTGAAGGGGGGCGCGCGGTCGACGATGGTGACGGTCACCATGTGGCCTTCCAGGGTGACATCCACCTCGATTTTGTGCCCATTGCCGCCGGCTGCGCCGTAGGTGACGGCATTGGTCAGGAACTCGTCGAGCGCCAGCCTGAGATGGGCCAGCGGGCCGAGGGGCAGATCATTGGCCTTGCCGAAGGCTTCCACGGCGCTGATGACGCGACGGACCTCGGGGAGGGCGCTGGCAACGGACAGATGCAGGTCGGGCACGTCGGATCTCCGCAAGGCAAGCCGCGTCCCTGAGTAACGCCAAGCGGCGATAGGTTCCGCGATACCTGTCCCATGGCCGATTTCGGCATGGCCGGGAACCAAACCCTTCCATCGGTCACTCAAGCGGAAAGGTCGTTTCCTCGGCCGTCCAATTCGATCAGACAGGAGTATCTCCATGGCGCTGACCCCGGTTACCCATGCATCCACTACGGCCCTGACCGGCACGCCCGCCGCCGCCAGCGGCAGCGCGACCGGTCAGCTGGCGGGTCATACGGTGACGGTCGGAACCGGGGCGACCCCCCTTGTGGCGGAAGGCCGAGGCGTCGTTCAGGCCGTCGGCGATCTGCTCAAGCGTGTGGTCGCCAGTCTGCCGGGTGGCGCGCCCCAGGTGATCCGGCAGGCCTATGGCGACCTTGACGCCAAGGGCCGGATGGAGGTGCTCGACCGGTTGGAAAAGTCGCTCAGCAAGGCGGCCGTGGCCCTGACCCAGGAAAAGGCGGGCGCCGTGTCCGACGTGGTGAAGGCCCTGGGCGCCTTCGCCGCCAACATGGCGCCGCTCGCCGGTCATGACGGGGCCGGCGAGGCGCTGTCGCAAGTGGTCAAGGGGGTGGTCGCGCAATTGTCTCCCGAACAGGCCGTGGCCACGCTCAAGGCCATCGGGGCCCAGCGGGGAGCCGAGGTCCAGTCCCGATTGCTCGATCAGCCTGTGGCCAGTCAGGGGCTGCAATTGCTGGAGCGCGGCCTGGCCGACGCCGTCCTGTTCAACGAGCGGTGCAAGGTTATGGAGGTGGCCCGCAAACTGATCCCCAAGGACATCGCCCCGACCGGGACGGATTTGACCGGGCCGGAGAAGACACTTATCCAGGATAGCTACCGCGATGCCTATAAGGAAGTGCTGTCCAGCTATTGGCGGATGGAACGGCTTGGCGTGCTGGGCAAGGGTGAGGATGCCCGCCTGGGCTATATCAACACCGAGTTGGCGAAGCTGCTGTGCGGTCCCATCAATGCTGATAAAACCGGCGCCAATCCGAGAATCCTTGGCGCGCTGGGCACCGAATACCTGCAGATGCTGAACAACCATGCCCGCCACGAAGACGGCCGCCCCATGATCCCGGAGGCCGCCGACGAACTGTCCCGCCGGCGGGATGCGATGATCGAGGGTTTCGCCGACAAGGCCGACGCCTTCTCGGCCAACTATCAGCCCACCGAGGACTTCGACATGAAGGCTTTGGTCAAGGATCTGGGCGAAGTGAGCACCATGGGGGCGGAGGGGCTGAAATTCGCAGCGCGTTCCGGCATCGAAGCCACCGCCCTGAGGCAGGACATGGACAATCTGGGCAAACAGTTGGACACGCTGGCGGCGGCGGGCAAGCTTGATTTCTCCTGCCTGTCCGATTCCGAGGCCCATGCACTGGAGATCGCCTGTTCGCAGACTGGTTCCTCGTATGCTTGCCCCATGATCAAAAGAGAGTGCGATGCTCGCGGCATCACCCTACGCGAGGACTATCACCAGGCAGTCGATTCCATCGTGGCGGCGGCGCGTGCCCGTCAACTTCCCGAGTTGCTGCAGGCGGTTCACGACAGCGGCAAGGTCCGCGATGAAGTCGCCTTCTCGCTCGCGCCCTTGGGCCTCAACATTGAAGGCGCCGACAACACCATGGAAGCCCGCGAATTTTTGATCGACGACCGTGTCACTGAACTGTCGGTCGACACCCTGATCGACCTACTCTCGGCTCTGCGGGAACCAACGGTGCGGGCAATGGTCCGTGGCCTTCCCGAACTGGCCTTTGGCCTGACGAATGGCAGCGGCCACACAGACAACGAGCGCTTCAAGCAGGTTTGCAACGCCGGGGACGACCTGAAGTTTCTGACCGACTCCGTCGAGCGGCGGCTGAAATCCCTCGGCGCTCTGCCGCCGGCCGGTGGCGCCGTGAAGGAGCTCGGGCTGAAGAACATCAATGACAGCGGCTTCGACGCCATTCGCAAGGTGTTCGATATCGAGGCAAATGGCAAAGGCGTGATCCGCGCGTTGTCGGGCACCGTTGCCGGCGTGTCCGGCGAAGTCTTCGCCGATGCGGTGACCGCTGCGCCCAGCACCGACATGCAACGCGTTCCCGCCAAGATTGTCGCCTCGGAGGTTGGGGTCTGCGAGCAGTTCCTGGTCGACATGAACCGTGCCCAATTTTCCGCCGGCGGCATGCCGCTGATCGATCGGGGGGCGTGGGAAATGAACAGCGGCGATCTCGGCGGGCAGATCGCCATGCAAATGGCTGGCATCGAGCGGCTGACCGACGCGCTGGGTGGTGATTATTCACTGGTGTTTGCGGTCAGCCAGTACGCCAATCAGGCCACCCTGGCGCCGCTGACGTTTCTTCTGGCTGGCCCGCACTCGCCTTTGAAGCTGGCAGACGGCACGGTCGGCACCCTCGTGGGTGGTCCAGGTCAGCAGGCGTCGAGTTATGATATCGCCCTTACCGAAGACGGCAAGGCCACCATCGGTTTCAAACTCGTCATGGAAGGGCAGCAGTTCATGACGACCGATGGGCGGGTTTTGCTTCTGGATCGTGACCACGGGACCGCGGAATTTAATTTCCAATTGACGGTGGACCGCGATGGCACCGCACGCTTGACCAAGCCGCTCGGTTTCAAGTTCGATCTTGAGCAGTATGTCGAGGTGGATGATGCCTCAAATAATCCTGATGCTGCGGATGAAGCCATAATGAAAATGGGAATGCCGTATTTTGAAGCTCTCCATGAATTCGCAGAACAAAACTACAGTGATGATGATACGTCGTTCATAACGGATTATCTTAAATACAAATCGATTGACGATACGGATGGCACGCGTCGCGCGGAAGCCGCGCGGCGTTTGTACGATACGTACATTGCGTCTGGTAGCACAAAAGAGCTTAACTTAGGCTCTGGGGCAAGGGAAACTGTGGTGCGTGCTCTGAACGAAGGAAATACAGATAAAAGTATTTTCAAAGCCTTTGTTCTCGCCGCGCTTAACAATATGGTGGATGTGCGGCAGAGGTTTGAAACTACGGAAAAGGGGAAGTCATATGTCCGTAAGTGATCTGCTTGCCGAGTTCGGTCGCAAGGCGGGACTTGGCTCCCTTGGTCTCGACGGCCAGGGGGTGTGCCGCCTGTCCTTCGACGGTTCGCTGATCGTCGATCTGGAATTCGATGACGGCGCGGGGGTCCTGCACCTTTACGGCACCGTCGGGCCGGTTCCCGCCGGAGACCGGGAGGCCGTGTACCAACGTCTGCTGTCGGCCAATCTGTTCGGTCGCGAGACCGGCGGCGCGACCCTGGCGCTCGATGGCGGGCGGGACGAGATCGTGCTGTGCCGCGCGCTGGTGCCGGACCACCTTGATCCCCTTGCCTTCGAAGCGGCCCTGGCGGCGTTTGTCGATGCTCTTGAAGGTCAGCGCGAGCAACTGAAAACGGCCCCGGTGGGCGGACCTTCCCACGAGCCGCCGGCCCGGTTCGGCATGGGGCCGATGATGCGGGCCTGATCGAGCGGGGCGGGGGCGGCAATGACCGCCCCCCCCAACGAACAGGGGGTGCAATCATCTGGTTGAGCTTCTATCGGAACGAATGACGCTGTGATACGTTTCCCGCCACGGTATATGTGGCGGGACGAGTTGATGACGCAAAAGGCACGGCTTCCGGTCATCGTGGCGGGTGAGGTTCACGACCCGCTGGACTGGCTCGAGCACGACGATGCGAGCACGCTTGCCTGGCGGCAGGATCAGGCCGAGCAGGCGATCGGCTGGCTGTCTTCGATACCCTGCGACAGCGCATGGTTGCGTGACGAAATCCGCAGCGCCCTGGCCTATCCCACCCGCGCGGTGCCGGTGGGCAAAGCGGGGCGCTATTTCTTCCTGTGTTCGCCGGCCGGGGCGGATCGCGCGAGTTTGTGGCAGTCTTGCTCCCCCGCCGAGGACGGTCGCGAGATCGCCCATCCCGCCGTGTTCGACCGCGCGGACGGCAAGGCGGAGTTCCGGGCGGTGTGGCCGTCCTTCGATGGCGGCAAGGTGATCGTGGCCGTCACCTTCGGCGGGCGGCAAAGCACCCAGCTGGTGGTTCTGGGCATCGACGACGGTGCCGGTGCGACCGTGTTGGAGTGCCTGGACACACCGGCTTTCGCCTGGGCGGTCTGGCACGACGACAGGTCGTTCTTTTGGTCGCGGCGTGTGGATGGGCGGCAGCTTCTTTCGCGGCGAACGCTCGACGGCGACGATGCGCCGGTGGCTCTTCCCTGCGATACCGCCCAAGCGGGCGTGGTTCCGTTCGTCAGCGAGGACGGCGCCTGGCTGGTGGTGTTGACCTATGCGCCGGGTGTGGCGGGCAGCCGGTTGTTTGCCGCCGTGAACCGTCCAGATCCGGTTTTCGCGGAACTGGACGGGTTTCAGCGAGACGGCATCGCCATTGGCTGGTGGAGCGGCAATGGCCTGGTGTTGGTTCCCAAATCCCATGGCGGCGGCCGCGAGGTGGTGGAGGTGGACTTCACGCCGTTGCTGGACGGCCGGTCCCCGACCAACCGCATCCTTTATCGCGACGACGCCGGAAAACTCACCGGGGCTTGCGCCCTGCCGGGCGGCGGCATTCTGCTGGTCGAGCGTGCCGCCGATGGCGGAAACGGGTTTCGCCTGTTGTCGGCGGACGGCGCCCTTGCGGATGTGGAGGCGCCAAGCGGCGTCGCCCTTGGCGAATGGACCATCGATCATCGCGGCAGTCGCCTGCTGGCCAATTTCCGGCAGTGGGATTCGCCGGCCCGGCTGATGGCCTTTGATGCCGATGGTCGCCGCTTCCAGGTTCTTCGCGGCGGTTCGTCCGATCTTCCGCTGGTCTCGACGCGGATGGAGGTCGAGGCCGCCGACGGTGTCGCCATCCCGGTCACCATGATTGGCCCGGCCGGGGCCGGGGAAAAGCGCCCGGCGCCGTGCATCCTGTGGGGATACGGGGCGTTTGGCCTGTCCATCGCCCCCGATTGCATGGGCGCGTTCCTGCCCTGGTTCCAAGCCGGCGGCATCGTCGCCGTCGCC
>DATGXU010000124.1:0-2657 GCA_035298685.1 Magnetospirillum sp.
GTGGTCGAGCATCTGGGCCAGGACCTGCGCCTGGATCTCGACACCCGGCATCGGCGCCCGCCCCAGGGTCAAGGGGGTGCGGTGGCGGTCGGCATCGGGCACGATCAGCCCCACCAGCACCAGCTTGCCCGCCACCCACGACGGCGGCAGCACCGCCGCCGCCTCGGCGGGAAAAATGGCAACGGCGCTGGGCCCCTGGGCGGGGCGCAGCCAGTCGATCCGCTGCGGCGCCAACGCCTCTGGCACCACCCCGGCACCGGCGGCGGCCAGGGTGGCGGGCAAGCTCAGGCGGCCATCCAGCCACGGCAATTGCTGCCGCACCGCGCCGTCAAGGCGGTCGCGGGCCAGATGGCCGTGACCGGACAGCACGCCGCCCAGGAAGGCGGCATGAAAGTCGCGCTGGCGCTGGGTCAGCGCGGCGGGCGCCCCGGCAGCCAATACCGCCACCGGCGCGCCGGGTGCGGTCAGAACATCGTGCAGGGCGCGGTCCTTGGCCGGCTCGCTGGGTTGATCGAACAGCACGTCCAGGCCGATGGCGGCGGCGCCCTTGGCCCGCAACGTCGTTACCAGCCCGGCCAGCAATCCGCGATCCAGCGGCGAGCGATAGGGCAGCCGCGCCAGGGTGTCCTCGGTGATGGCGACGATGACGACGCGGTCATGCCGGGGACGCGCCGGGGCCAGGCGCGCCACCGCCCAATCCTCGGTCAGCCGCTCGGCGGCGGCCAGCGGCGGCAACGCCTGCACGGCGGCGATCACCGCCACCGCCGACAGCGCCGCCACCCGGGCCATATCCCACGCCGACAGCATGCGTTCCATGGCTGTCACATGCGCCCTGGGGGCCATGCCGGCAATCCCCGCCAAAGCGCAGCCGCTGTGACCCAGCCCACAGCGGCCCCGGCGGCAGCGGCCTATGGTCTTGGTCAGCCCCCCCCGCTTCGGAGACCACCATGAGGATCAAGCCGTTCGCCGCCCTGCTGCTCGCCATCCCGGCGCTGCCCGGTTTCGCCCGCGCCGACGACGTGCTGATGCTGGACCACACACCGTCGGTCGATGAATTGCGTTCGTACCTGACGCCCGAGCGACCGCGCCGCACGCGCGGCATCGAGATCGTCGGACAGGCGGCGCCGCAACCCGCCATGGCCGCCACCCCGGCGGCGGCAATCAGCCAACCGGCACCTGAGGTAAAGTCGGCGGAACCGGCCGCCGCCGCGCCGACCACCATCGGCTATCGGGTTCCCTTTGCCTACAACTCGGCCGAATTGCTGCCCGAGGGGCGGCCGTTCCTGGACCAGTTGGGCCAGGTCATGCAATCCGAGCCGGCGCTGGCGCTGGCCGTCGAAGGCCACACCGACGCCCATGGCGGCGACGCCTACAACATGACGCTGTCACAGCGCCGGGCAAAGGCGGTGCAGGGGTATCTGTCGTCGGTGTGGCACATCGCCCCGGCCCGCCTGACGGTGATCGGCAAGGGCAAGACCGAGCCGCTGAGCGCCGACCCCTTCGCCGCCGAAAACCGCCGGGTGCAGTTCCGGCCCGTCGGCTGATCACAGCCGGAAGAAGGCTTTGAGGCGGGCGAGCAGATCGCCCGCCTCGGCCTGCGTTTCCACCTTGGCCTTGCCGGCGGCCAGACGCTCGCGGTTATGGGCCTGGCGGCGGGCCATCAGGTCCGCCAGCTCCTCGGCCAATTGCGGCCGCGCGCGCAGGATCGGCTCCAGGTGGTCCTTGCGGATTTCATAGGCCAGCCCGTCGGTCAGCGCCACCGCCGAGGCGCTGCGCGGCTGTCCGGTCAGCAACGATATCTCGCCCAGCACGTCGCCGGACAGCATGCGCTCCAGCGCCGTTTCGCCGCCGTCCACGCGCACCCGCACCTCCAACACCCCTTCGGCCACCAGCAGCAGCGACCCGCCGGGATCGTTCTGGGCGAACAGGCATTCGCCCTCGCGGAACGGACGCTCGCTCACCCGCACCGCCAACGCCGAAATTTCCTCGGCCGAGAAGCGGCGGAACAGCGGAACCTGCCGCAGGTGATCCTCGAGCCCCATGGAAGCGGCGCCATCGGGGCGGCGCCCCACCATCACCTCGCGCCGGGGAACGCCCGGCGCCAGCCCGGCATGGGCCAACGTCTCGGCCACGGCGGCCGCCACGGCGTCGCGGCAATGATTGTCGTCGGCGAAATCGGCCACCCAATAGCGCACGGCGAACATCACCCCGCGTTCGTCGAAGCCTTCCACCTGCACCTCGGGACGTGGGGCGGTCTGCACCGCTTCGACCCCAAGCACCGCCGACAACAGCAGCCGGCGGGCGCGTTCCACCGGCACGCCGGCAGGCAGCGCCAAACGCAGGACGGCGCGATAATGGCGATCGGGATAGCTGAAATTCACCAGCCGGCTGCCGGCGATCACCGCGTTGGGCACCACCACCGCCGTGTGGTCGCGGGTGACCAGCCGGGTGGCCCGCCAGTTCATTTCGGTGACCATGCCCACCAGCCCGCCGTCCAGTTGCACCCAGTCGCCGACGCGGAACGGGTGCTCCATATTAAGCGCGATGCCGGAAAACACGTCGGCGATGATCCCCCTGAGCGCCAGCCCCAGAACCGCCACCACCAGCCCCGAGGTCGCCAGCACGCCACCCACCGGCTGAACGAAGACGAAAGCCAG
>DATGXU010000125.1:0-9101 GCA_035298685.1 Magnetospirillum sp.
CTGCACCTGGACCTGCCGGTGGGCGCCTCGCCGGCGTTGCGGGCGCTGGCGGAAAAGGGCGTTCTGACCCTGAAGCCGGCGGTACGGCCGCGTCTGGTGCTGACCATTTCCCGCGCCGACGGCGGCCAGTGTCAGTTGTCGCTGCCCGATTTCACCTGGGTGGACTGAACCGCATCAGGCGTCGACAGGTTCAAGGCGGCGGACGGTCACGGCATCAGAGGGTGCGGCCGCCGGGGCGGGCGCCTTGTAGCTCAGGTAATGCAGGCGCATGGTTTCGCGCCGGCCGCGCGACACCGTATCCAGCATCAGCCCGCAGCTGAACAACACCACCGACACCAGTGACAGGCCGGTACACAGAATGGCCGTGGGAAAACGCGGAACCAGCCCGGTTTCGCCGAATTCGATGAAGATCGGCACCGCCAGGACGACGGCGAGCGTCAGGGTCAGCGAGGCCAGGGCCGAGAAGAACGCCAGCGGCCGCTCGTCGCGGACCAGTTGGGTGATGGTCGCAAGAATGCGCAGCCCATCGCGATAGGTGTTGAGCTTGCTGGCCGAGCCTTCGGGGCGGGCCAGATAGGGGGTCGGCATTTCCCCCATGGCCATGCGCATCTGCAAGGCGTGGACGGTCAGTTCCGTCTCGATCTCGAAGCCCGAGGACAGGGCGGGAAAGGTTTTGACGAAACGGCGCGACAGGATGCGATAGCCCGACAGCATGTCGGAAACGCCGGTGCCGAACAGCGCCGACACCATCCATGTCAGCAAGCCGTTGCCGAAGCGGTGGCCGGGGCGATAGGCCTCCTTGAACATGGCTTCGCGCTTGGCGGTGACCATGTCGTACTGATTGTCGACCAGCATGCGGACAAGGTCGGGGGCCGCCGCGGCGTCGTAGGTGGCGTCGCCGTCCACCAGCACGTAGATGTCGGCGTCGACGTCGGCGAACATGCGGCGCACCACGTTGCCCTTGCCCTGCAGGCGTTCGCGGCGCAGGGCGGCGCCGTGCGCCAGCGCCACCTCGGCGGTGCGGTCGGTGGAATTGTTGTCGTAGACGTAGATGCGCGCCCCCGGCAGGTTGGCCCGGAAGCCGTCGATCACCTCGCCGATGGTCAGCTCTTCGTTATAGCAGGGAACCAGAACGGCGATTGTCGGTGAGGCCATGGGGCGAGGCAACCTGATCAGGGCAAGGCACGGCGTATGACGTGCCCTATCCTAAAGGAACGGTGCTCGACTTACAATTGTGGATGCCTTTGCGGCGGTCGATGCGCGACCGGCGGATCAGGCCTTTCGCTTCCTCGGCTCGGGCCGGCCCACCACTTCGCCCCACAGGTCGAAGTCTTCGGCGTGGTCGATGCGGGCCAGCACCACGTCGCCCGGTTCCAGATCGGTGTCGGACAGGAACACGCAGCCATCCACCTCCGGGCTGTCCGCCCACGACCGGCCGAAAGCGCCTTCCTCGTCCACTTCGTCGATCAGCACTTCGATGGTCTTGCCCTCCTTGGCCTGACCGCGTTCGTGCGAAATCTGCCGTGCCACTTCCATCAGGCGGTTGTAGCGGTCTTCCTTGACGTCTTCGTCCACGTGGTCGGGCAGGTCGTTGGCGGCGGCGCCCTTGACGTTCTCGTACTTGAAGCAGCCGACGCGGTCCAACTGGGCCTGTTCCAGCCACTCCAGCAGAAACTCGAAGTCTTCCTCGGTCTCGCCGGGGAAGCCGACGATGAAGGTCGAGCGGATGGTGAGATCGGGGCAGATCTCGCGCCACTTGCGGATACGTTCCAGCAGCTTTTCATGGTCGGCCGGGCGGCGCATGGCCTTCAGCACCTTGGGGCTGGCGTGCTGGAAGGGGATGTCCAGATAGGGCAGGATCTTGCCCTCGGCCATCAGCGGAACGACCTCGTCCACGTGCGGATAGGGGTACACGTAGTGCAGCCGCACCCAGATGCCCAGATCGCCCAGCGCGGTCGCCAGCTCGGTCAGGCGGGTGCGCACCTGCTTGCCGTGCCATTGGCTGTCGGCGTAGCCCAGGTCCAGGCCGTAAGCGCCGGTATCCTGGCTGATCACCAGCACTTCCTTGACGCCGGCCATGGCCAGACGCTCGGCCTCTTCCAGCACGTCGGCGGCGGGGCGGCTGACCAGATCGCCGCGAATGCCGGGGATGATGCAGAAGGTGCAGCGGTGGTTGCAGCCTTCCGAAATCTTCAGATAGGCATAGTGCGACGGCGTCAGGTGCAGGCCCTCGGGCGGCACCAGCGACATCATCGGGTCGGCCACCGGCGGCACGGCGTCGTGGACGGCGTTGACCACCTGTTCGTACTGATGGGCGCCGGTCACCGACAGCACGTCGGGATAGATGGCGCGGATGGCGGCTTCGTCGTTCAGACAGCCGGTAACGATCACCCGGCCATTTTCCGCCATGGCCTCGCCGATGGCTTCCAGCGATTCGGCGCGGGCGGAATCCAGGAAGCCGCAGGTGTTCACGATCACCACGTCGGCGCCGTCATAGGACCCCGAGATGTCGTATCCCTCTGAGCGCAGGCGCGTGAGAATGCGTTCCGAGTCCACCAGCGCCTTGGCGCAGCCCAACGATACGATGCCGACTTTCGGGATGGCGTTCTTCATGGAATCCAATGGCAATAGGGCGGGCTTGCGAAAGGCCGCCAAGGCTTCGGTTGTCTGACCAGATAGAGGTAAACCGTCCGGGATTCAAGCGCGGCGACGGGAGTGGCCGCGCGCTTGACAGCATGAGGATTATTCTAATATTAGAGTAACATCATATTTTGGAGTTTCGCCCATGACCGATTTTTCCCCATGGTCCGCCTTGGCGGGCGGCGCGCTGATCGGCGCCGGGGCGGTGCTGCTGATGCTGACCAACGGCCGCATCATGGGCGTCGCCGGCATCGTCGGCGGCCTGCTGGGTGAAGTGGGCAGGGAGGCGGCGTGGCGTCTGGCCTTCGTCGCCGGCATGGTAGTTCCCGGTGTGCTGGCCGGGCTTTCGGGCGAGCTTTTCCTGCACGGCAACGGGCTGGGCCTGGGCTTGCTGTTGCTGTCGGGCTTTCTGGTCGGCTTCGGCACCCGCATGGGCAACGGTTGCACCTCGGGCCACGGCATTTGCGGCTTGGCACGGCTGTCGCCGCGCTCGCTGGCCTCGGTCGTCACCTTCATGGCGGTGGCCGGGATCGTTGTCTACGTGCGCCGTCACGTGATGGGGGGCTGATCCATGCGCGCAATTCTTTCCGCCTTCGCCGCCGGCCTGCTGTTCGGTGCCGGCCTGCTGGTTTCGGGCATGGCCGATCCGGCCAACGTGTTGGGCTTTTTTGACGTGGCGGGGGCATGGAACCCCACTCTGGCCTTCGTGATGGCCGGCGGCCTGGGGGTGACCCTGGTCGGCTATCGGGTGGTGCTCAAGCGTCCGGCGCCGCTGTGCGAGGACCGCTTCCAGGTGCCCAGCTCGAAAGTCATCGATGGCAAGCTGATCGGCGGTGCCGCGCTGTTCGGCCTGGGCTGGGGGATCGCCGGCTATTGCCCCGGGCCGGCCTTCGTGGCCGCTGGCGCCGGCTTTGTCGAAGCGGCGTGGTTCACTCTGGCGATGCTTGCCGGCATGACGGGGTGGAAGCTGGTGTCGTGGCGCATGTCCACGTGCCCCATCGCCGCCAGAATACGGGCGAAGTGAGCGGGCTGGGCAGCGTCAGCGGCCGCAATCGGCCTCGGCCAGACGCTGCCAGCTTCCCGGCGGTTTGCTGTAATTGGCCTGGGTGACGTCGATGACGCGCATGCGGAAGATGCGCCCCTGATGGGGGCGGACGATGCTGCACAGCGCGTTGGCGTACTGGCTCCACGGTGCCTTTTCAGGCTTCACGAACACATACATGTTGCCGCTGTTGTCCACCTTGGCGTCGATCACCCGTGGCTGGACCTTGACCGCCTGAAGGGCGCTGGCCTGATCGGCATAAGCCGGACTCCAGGCCAGCACTGCATACAGGACGGCCAGCGACCAACGACCCATGATGTTCTCCCGTCAGATGGATGCCCTTGAACGGTATGCCCTGGCCGGGCCCGCTGTCGATAGGGCGACAACCCTAGGACAGGGCGTGAAAGCGGCCGCCGCAGCTTGCCGCCGGTCCACCGGTGGTTTCCGGATAGGTCAGCGGCAGGCCGCGGAGCGAGCGGACGGCCAGATAGGCGAAGGCCTGCGCCTCCAGCGCGTCGCCATCCCAGCCGACGCTTTCGACCGGCTCGACCGGAACGCCCAATTCCGCCGCCAGCGCCGCCATCACCGCCGGATTATGGCGCCCGCCGCCGCACACCAGCCAGCGCACCGCCGCCTTGGGGAAATGCGCGCGCGATTGCGCCACCGCGCAGGCGGTGAAGGCGGTCAGGGTGGCGGCGCCGTCGGCGGCATTCATGCCTTCCACCAGGGAGGCGGCGAAATGGCGGAAATCGTCGCGGTCGAGCGATTTCGGCGGCCGCTGCGCGAAATAGGGGTGGCGCGAGAATTGCTCGACCCTTTCCGCGTCGGTGCGTCCGGCGCGGGCCAGGGCGCCGTTCTCGTCCACCGGTCGGCCGGTGTGGGCCATGGCCCAATCGTCGATCAGCGCGTTGCCCGGCCCGGTGTCGAAGGCCAGCAGCGAATCGTCTTCGCCGATCCAAGTGACATTGCCGACGCCGCCCAGGTTCAGCACCGCGACCGGACGGGCGATGCCGGCGGCCAGGGCGCGGTGGAACACCGGTACCAGCGGCGCCCCCTGTCCGCCGGCGGCTACGTCGGCGGTGCGGAAATCGTTGACCACGGGAATGCCGGTCAGATCGGCCAACAGGCGGCCGTCGCCGATTTGCCAGGTGCGGCGCTGTTCGGGCCGATGCAGGATGGTGTGGCCGTGAAAGCCGATGACGTCCACCTCGGCGGGTTCAAGGCCACCAAGGACCAGGAGTTCCTGCACCACCTCGGCATGGATGCGGGTGATTTCGTCCTCGACCTCGGCCACCGGGCCGATGCCGCCCAGCACGGCGCGCAGGCGGGAGCGGGTGTCGGCGGGGTAGGGGCGGGTCAGCGACGGCCCCATCCGCTCGACGCCAACGCCGTCGGTGACCACCAGCGCGGCGTCGACTCCGTCCAGCGAAGTACCGCTCATCAGCCCGAGAGCAAGCATGGTCATGGTCGGCAGGTGCCCCGGCACGTTGTGACAAGGCGGCGATTGTGCTAAACGAGCCTCCTTTCCGCAAGCAACCGAACGATCCGTATCATGACCTCCGCCCGATCAGAATTCCTCCGCGTCGTCACCCAGCGCGGTTTCCTGCATCAGTGCACCGATCTGGAGGCGCTGGACAAGCGCCTGTGCGAGGGGTCGGCGGCGGCCTATATCGGCTTCGACTGCACCGCGCGCTCGCTGCATGTGGGCTCGCTGATGCAGATCATGCTGCTGCGCTGGTGGCAGAAGACCGGCAACAAGCCCATCGTGCTGATGGGCGGCGGCACCACCCGCATCGGCGATCCGTCCGGCAAGGACGAAGCCCGCAAGATGCTGACGGATGCGGACATCGCCGACAACATGACCGGCATCAAAAGCGTGTTCGGCAAGTATCTGGCGTTCGGCGACGGCGCCACCGACGCCATGATGGTCAACAATGCCGATTGGCTGGACCAACTGAACTACGTCAGCTTCCTGCGCGATTACGGCCGCCATTTCACCATCAACCGCATGCTGACCTTCGATTCGGTAAAGCTGCGGCTCGAGCGCGAACAGCCGCTGACCTTCCTTGAATTCAACTACATGATCCTGCAGGGCTACGACTTCGCCGAGCTGTGGGCGCGCCACAAGTGCCTGCTGCAGATGGGCGGCTCGGACCAGTGGGGCAACATCGTCAACGGTGTCGAGTTGGGCCGTCGCGTCCATCAGGCCGAGCTGTACGGCCTGACCAGCCCGCTGCTGACCACCAGCTCGGGCGCCAAGATGGGCAAGACCGCCAATGGCGCCGTCTGGCTGAACGACGACATGCTGAGCCCGTGGGAGTTCTGGCAGTACTGGCGCAACACCGAGGACGCCGATGTCGGCCGCTTCCTCAAGCTGTTCACCGAACTGCCGCTGGACGAGATTGCCCGCCTCGAGGCCCTGCAGGGCGCCGAGATCAACGAAGCGAAGAAGATCCTCGCCAACGAGGTCACTCGCCTTGCCCATGGCGAGGATGCCGCGCGCGAGGCGGCTGAAACCGCCCGCAAGACCTTCGAGGAAGGCGCGCTGTCCGACAACCTGCCGACCGTGGCGATTCCCGCCGCCGAACTGGCCGCCGGAATTCCGGCCTTCGCGCTGTTCGTCAAGGCCGGCCTGGCAGCCTCCAACGGCGAGGCCCGCCGCCTGATCCAGGGTGGCGGCGGCAAGGTCAACGACGTGGCCGTTAAGGATGCCGCCGACGCCGTCGGCAACGACGCCATCAAGGACGGCGTGATCAAGCTGACCGCCGGCAAGAAGCGGCATGTGCTGGTGAAGCCGGAATAAGACGGCAACGCACGTGAGCGAATGAAAAGGGCGCCCTCGGGCGCCCTTTCTTATTTGCCGTCGGCCTTCAAGCCGTCGGTGATCCAGCCCGGCGGTTGGGATTTGGCTTCTTCCTCCTCGACCCAGGCGGCGTGATGCTCGCGTGCCCATTCCAGATCGACGTGGCCGTTGGTCATGGCGGAACTGGCGCCTTCCATGCCGATGGTGCCGATATAGATATGGCCCAGCATGAACAGGATCATCACGATGGCGGCCACCGCGTGAACGATGTGCAGCACCTGCATGCCATGCAGCTCGAATAGGCTGAACGGGAAGATCAGGTTGATACCGGTGAAGCTGACCAGCGCGCCCACCAGGATCACCATCCAATATTGAGTCTTCTGGCCGAAATTGAACTTGGCCGCCGGCGGGTGCACGCCGGCCTTCAGCAAACCGCCGCCACCCTTGATCCAACCCCAATCATAGCGGTCCCACAGATTATCCTTGGACCACAGCACCAGGATCATCGCCAGACCGGCGATAAAGACGAAGCCGCCAAGGTTGTGCAGCCACTTGCCGATGGCCGCCAGCCAGGAAAATGCCCCGTGGCCCAGCCAGGGCACCACCAGCCAGCGTCCGAACAGCACCGTCAGGCCGGTAAAGGCCAACACCAGGAAGGAACCGGCGGTCATCCAGTGACCCAGGCGTTCGACGGATTTGAAGCGCAGGATCAGCTTGCCCGACGGCCCGCCGTCCATGCGGATCTTGCCGCGCCAGAAATAGAAGCCGGCGATGGCCAGCGTCACGCCAATCATGGCGATACCGCCGAATAGCGCCAGCTTGCCGTTGCGAAAGGCGCGCCAGGTTTCGCCTTCGGACTGGATCAGCACGCCGCGCGCCGCCGGCTGGCCGACCACGATCCCGGGTTCCCCGCGCCGCACGCCGCGCCAGGTGTCGTCCAGGCTGGGCTTGCCGCTTTGCGCCGCCGTGGGAACGTCGCCATCCTGGGCGGCCACAGCCGGCGCCGGGGCAAAGCCGGCGGCCAGGGCGATCAAGCCCGCGGCCAGAAGCATCTTCAAACGCTTCATGTCGGCCCCTCCTAGTAATTCTGGCCGGCCATGCGGCCATCGACGGTGACAGCGGTGGCCGGCGGCGGCTCGGACGGCCGCAGGGCTTGATGCAGATCGGCGCCGAACCGCTGCAACTGCGCCCGTTCCCGCAGCACCGCGCGGGTGGCGTCGGACAATTGGGTGTCGGCTGCCCCGGCATAGGTGCCCTTGTCCAGCTTGACCACATGGGCGCGCTCGTCGGCATTGCAGCCGGCAAGCAGGCCCAGCGCGGCGGCCAGACAGGTGATGCGGATGGCGCTCATGGTCGTTCTCCGCCGGTTCAACCCTTCTTGCCGTAGGCGGTGGCCCAGCCGGGGGCGCCCGAACCGAAGCCGCGCGCCATCACCCGCTCGCGATAGATGGCCGAGACCTGATCGGCGTCGCCAGCCAGCAACGCCTTGGTCGAGCACATCTCGGCGCACAGCGGCAGCTTGCCTTCGGCCAGACGGTTGCGGCCGTATTTCTGCAATTCGGCTTCCGAATGGTCGGCCTCGGGCCCGCCGTTGCAGAAGGTGCATTTGTCCATCTTGCCGCGCCCGCCGAAATTGGCCGACGACGGGTATTGCGGCGCGCCGAACGGGCAGGCGTAGAAACAATAGCCGCAGCCGATGCACAGATCCTTGTTGTGCAGCACCACGCCGTCGGCGGTCTGATAGAAGCAATCCACCGGACAGACCGCCATGCACGGCGCGTCCGAGCAGTGCATGCAGGCGACCGACAGCGAGCGTTCGCCGGGCTTGCCGTCGTTCAGCGTGACCACCCGGCGGCGATTGATGCCCCAGGGCACTTCATGTTCGTTCTTGCAGGCGGTGACGCAGCCGTTGCACTCGATGCAGCGTTCAGAGTCGCACAGGAATTTCATGCGGGCCATGGCGGGAACTCCTTACGCCTTCTCGATGCGGCACAGGGTGACTTTGGTTTCCTGCATGGCGGTCACCGAGTCGTAGCCGTAGGTCTGAACGGTGTTGGTGCTTTCGCCCAGCACGATGGGGTCGGACCCCTGCGGGTACTTGCCGCGCAGGTCCTTGCCCTGGAACTTGCCGCCGAAGTGGAAGGGCATGAAGGCGACGCCGCGCCCGACCCGTTCGGTCACCATGGCCTTGACGTTGATCTTGCCGCCCTCGGGTCCATGCACCCACACCATCTCGCCGTTGCGCACGTTGGCGTTGTTGGCGTCATAGGGGTTGATCTCGATGAACATCTCGGGTTGCAACTCGGCCAGCCAGGGATTCGAGCGGGTTTCGTCGCCGCCGCCTTCGTATTCGGTCAGACGGCCCGAGGTCAGGATGATGGGGAAATCCTTGGCTACGTCCTTGTCCTGGATGGACTTATACAGGAACGGCAGGCGCATCATCTTCTTGTCGGCCCAGGTGGGGTATTTCTCCACCAGGTCGCGGCGGGGGGTATAAAGCGGCTCGCGATGCAGCGGCACCGGATCGGGGAAGTTCCACACCACCGCGCGGGCCTTGGCGTTGCCGAACGGCGCCAGCCCGTGCTTGACGGCGACGCGGACGATGCCGCCCGAGAA
>DATGXU010000126.1:0-6894 GCA_035298685.1 Magnetospirillum sp.
AGGTTCATCACGGAATTGCGGGGACCTTGCCGTCAACGTCATCGCCGGGCTTGACCCGGCGATCCACGTGTTTCCGTATAAAACTCATTGGAAACAACGGCTTGCGTGTCTGCACGTGGATGCCCGCGTCAAGCGCGGGCATGACGGCGTCCGGGACGACAATGCGGCGTTTGCCGTCTCCCCGCTAATCCGTGATGAACCAAAAGAAAGAGGCGCGGCTTGCGCCACGCCCCTTCCCCGCATATCCCCCGTGCCGGAGGGATCAGTGAATGGTTTCGCCGTGCAGGGCGAAGTCGAGGCCTTCGCGCTCTTCCTCGTTGTTCACGCGCAGGCCCATCACCAGGTCGATCACCTTCAGCAGGATGAAGCTGACGATGCCGGTATAGGCCACGGTGATGCCGACGGCGATCACCTGGGTCAGAACCTGGCCGGCATTGCCTTCCAGCAGGCCGGCGGTGCCGCCGATGTTGGCGACCGCGAACACGCCGGTCAGGATGGCGCCGATGATGCCGCCCACGCCGTGCACGCCGAAGGCGTCCAGCGAGTCGTCATACTTGAGGGCATGCTTGAGGCCGGTGGCGCCCCAGAAGCAGACCACGCCGGCGATCAGGCCGATGATCAGCGCACCCTTGGGGCCGACGAAGCCGGCGGCGGGGGTGATGGCGACCAGACCGGCGACCGCACCCGAGATGATGCCCAGGACCGACGGCTTCTTGCGCAGGATCCATTCGGCGAACATCCACGCCAGGGCGGCGGCGGCGGCGGCGATCTGGGTCACGGCCATGGCCATGCCGGCACGGCCGTCGGCGGCCAGGGCGGAGCCGGCGTTGAAGCCGAACCAGCCCACCCACAGCAGCGCGGCGCCGATCACCGACAGGGCCAGGTTGTGCGGCGCCATGTTGTCGGTGCCGAAACCCTTGCGCGGGCCAAGCACGATACAGGCGACCAGGCCGGCGACACCGGCGTTGATGTGCACCACGGTGCCGCCGGCGAAGTCCAGCGCGCCCATGGCGCCGAGGAAGCCCAGCGCGGTGCCGTCGGCGTTGAGCGCCCACACCCAGTGGCAGACCGGAGCATAGACCACCAGCATCCACAGGGTCATGAACACCAGCATGGCCGAGAACTTCATGCGCTCGGCGAAGGCACCGGTGATCAGGGCCGGGGTGATGATGAAGAAGGTCATCTGGAACATCATGAAGACCGATTCGGGGATGTTGCCCGAAAGCGTGGTCTTTTCGATGCCGTCCAGGAACAGGCGGTCAAGGCCGCCGATATAGGGGCTGGTGCCGGTGAAGGCCAGCGAATAGCCGATCACCACCCACAGCACGGTGCCCAGCGCGGTCAGGGCGAAGCTCTGCATCATGACGCCGAGCACGTTCTTCTTGCGCACCATGCCGGCATAGAACAGCGCCAGGCCGGGGATGGTCATCATCAGGACCAGGGCGGTGGAAACCAGCATCCAGGCGGTGTTGCCGGTATCGAGCGTCGGCGCCGCGGCAGCGGCCGGCGCGGCGGCTTCCTCGGCCCACGCGGCCGAGGCGGACAGCAGGGCGCCGAGGGCCGGGCCCACGCCTGCAGCGAATTTCTTGAAACGATGGTTCATGGGTAACCCCCGAAACGGCTCTGCCTTGTGATCTGTCACCGGCGCCGGGGCCTTCTGGGAGGAGAAAGGACACCCGGGCCGGCATAGCCACATCATTAACAAGAACCGTGCCAACCGGCCGGCGACGGGAATCCGCGCCCCCCTGCCCTGCCTGCGGCCACCGGGGTGATGCAAAAATATGCAGTGCCCACCCGATATGCCCGCGTCGAAGGCACCAGCCGAGGAAAGCCAATTTCCGCGCAATCGTATGGATAGCCATGTTCTGTGGGGGATGCCGGCGCAGCCGCGACGACCAAAAACGATTCTTCACGAAATTCCGGGGACCTTGCCGTCAACGTCATCGCCGGGCTTGACCCGGCGATCCACGTGTTTCCGTATAAAAGTCATTGGCAACAATGGCTTGCGCGTCTGCACGTGGATGCCCGCGTCAAGCGCGGGCATGACGGCTTCCGGGGCGGCAATGGGGCGTTTCCCATCTCCCCGCGATGCACGAAAAGAAGGCCCGGAGACAGCTCCGGGCCCAGTAAGTTCGCTCAGGGAGGGTCGGCGGCGTTACAGCGCGTCGTTGTTCGCTTCGCCGGTACGGATGCGGTAGGCCTGGGCGATGTCGATGACGAACACCTTGCCATCGCCGATCTTGCCGGTGCGGGCGGCGGTCTGGATCGCTTCGATCACCTGGTCGGCGATCTCGTCGTTGACGGCGACCTCGATCTTCACCTTGGGCAGGAAGTTCACCACATATTCGGCGCCGCGATAAATCTCGGTCTGTCCCTTCTGTCGGCCGAAGCCCTTGACCTCGCTCACGGTCAGGCCCTGGACGCCCAGCGGAGTCAGCGCCTCACGCACTTCGTCCAGCTTGAAGGGCTTGATGATGGCCACGATCAGCTTCATCTCTGGTCCCCATAGATATGGGCGGTGCTTCCCCCGCAGGATGCCGCTCTAAAACGAGCCTGGCACCCGCCGGGTGTCCGCCGGTTGATTGGTCGCAAACGGCCTTGCGATCCTCCGCGTCCCCCTTCCCTTTCAAGAGCCGTGCCGGAATCGGGATGACCGGCGGTTTCAGGGAATCCGCGCCCGCAACACCGCCCACGGGAACACCGCCTGCTCAAAACATGTGCGGTTGGCCGCCCGGTTTGCCTGTTTCCTGCGCGAGGGGCGCGAGCGGTGCCTCCCCATCTTGCGATTTCGGTCGGGCGGTGGCACATCTTGGCCATGGCTGATACCAAAGACCCCGCCCTTCCCCCCTTCGTCGACGTCGCCATCATCGGCGGCGGCCCCATGGGCGGCCTGACCGCCTGCTGCCTGGCCTCGGCCGGGCTGGAGGTCGCGGTGATCGAAGCGGCCGATCCCGCCGCGCTGTCCCGTCCGGGCACCGATGGACGCTCGATCGCCATCGCCCTGTCGGCCCAGCGGGTGTTCGCAGGCGCAGGCGCCTGGGACTTCATGGCCGCCGAGGCCGAGCCGATCCTGGAAATCCGGGTGACCGACGGCGCCTCGCCGCTGTTCCTGCATTACGACCACCATGCCATCGGCGACCAGCCCTTCGGTTGGATCGTCGAGAACACCACCATCCGCCGCGGCCTGCAGCAACGGCTGGCACAGCTGCCCAATGCCCATCTGGTCGCCCCCGCCCGCGTCGAGCGGGTCGAGCGCGGCGCCACCCACGCCACCCTGACCCTGGCCGACGGCCGCAGCCTGCGCGCCGCCCTGGTGGTGGCCGCCGACGGCCGCGCCTCGCCCACCCGCAAGGGCGCCGGCATCGCCCTGACCCGCTGGGAATACCATCAATCGGGCATCGTCTGCACGGTGGCGCACGAGCACCCCCATAACGGCGTGGCACACGAGCATTTCCTGCCCAGCGGCCCGTTCGCCATTCTTCCCATGCGCGGCACCGCCGAGCACCCGCACCGGTCGTCCATCGTATGGACGGAAAAGCTGCATCTGGCCGACGCCATCGTCAATCAGAGCGACGACGGTTTCCTGGCCGAGCTGCGCAGCCGCTTCGGCGACATCTTGGGCAAGATCGCGCTGGACAGCCCGCGCTTTCATTATCCGCTGTCGCTGCAATTCGCCCAGCGCGCCATCGACCGCCGGCTGGCGCTGGTGGGCGACGCCGCGCACGGCATGCATCCCATCGCCGGCCAGGGCATGAACATGGGCGTGCGCGACGTCGCCGCCCTGGCCGAGGTGGTGGTGGACGCCCGCCGCCTGGGCCTGGATGTGGGCGGCCCCGACGTGCTGGAGCACTACCAGCGTTGGCGCCGCTTCGACAACATGCTGATGCTGGGGCTGACCGACGTGCTGGTGCGGCTGTTCAGCAACGATATCGGCCCGCTGAAGCTGGCGCGCGACCTGGGCTTGGCGGCGGTCCAGGCCATGCCGCGCACCAAACGCTTCTTCATGAAGCACGCCATGGGGGTGGTCGGCGATCTTCCCCGGCTGATGCGGGGCGAACGGCTGTAGCCGCCCGCCCGGCGCTCATACCAAGCGGCGTTGATCGGTTCCGATCAACGTGTCCTGCTATCAGGTGGCCCGCACCGCTTCCAGGAAGTGGGCAATCATCTGTTTCAGATTGTCCGATTGCCGGGTCAGGGCGTGGGATGCGCCCTGCACCGTGGTGGCGACCACGCCGGTCTGGGAAGCGGACGCCTCGAGCGCCGAGACGTTCCGCGACATGGCGGTGGTGCCGGAAGCCGCCAGTTCCACGCTGCGGGCGATTTCCTGGGTCGCCGCGCTCTGTTCCTGAACCGAGGCGGCGATGCTGTTGGTGATGCTTCCCACTTCTTGGATGACGTTGACGATGGCGTGGATGGCATCGACCACCAACCGGGTCTGGCCCTGCACGTCGGCAATCTGCGCGGCGATTTCGGTGGTGGCCTTGGCGGTCTGGGTGGCCAGGCTCTTGACCTCGTTGGCGACCACGGCAAAGCCCTTGCCCGCCTCGCCGGCGCGGGCGGCCTCGATGGTGGCGTTCAAAGCCAGCAGGTTGGTCTGGCTGGCGATGTCGTTGATCAACGACACCACTTCGCCGATCTTGCGCACGGTGCCGTCCAGACCCGCCACCTTGGTTTCGGTCTGTTCGGATTCGCCCACCGCACGGCTGCTGATCTGGGCGCAAGTGTCGACCTGACGGGCGATTTCGGCGATCGACGCGTTGAGCTGTTCGGCCGCCGATGCCGCCGCCTGCACATTCATGGCGGTTTCGGCGGATTCGCCAGCCACCATCTGCGCCTGCTTGCCCGCCCGCTCGGACGTGCCCGTCATCTCCACCGAGGCGTCCTCGAGCTGCACGGCGGCCGAGGACAGTGCCTGGATCATGGCGGCCACCTGGGAATCGAACTCGGCGGTGGCACGGGCGAGCGCCTCGGCCTGACGCAGGCGGGCTTCCTGTTCCTCGCGTTGAAGGGTGGCCTGACGATCCGCCTCGATGGCGCCCTGGCGAAGGAATTCGACGGCGCGGGCGATCATGCCCACTTCGTCCGACAGGCGGGTTCCCGGCACCGCCACCGAGTAATCGTGACGGGTGAAGATCTCAAGCGTGCGGGTCAGGGCCAGCAGGGGGTGGGTCACCCGGCGGACCACCATGGTCACCAGTACGATGGCCACCACCGAGATGACCGCCAGGGCGATGCCGAAACCAACCTTGGCGTTGACCATGCTGCGCGCCAATTGGTCCTGGCGCTCGGTCTTCATGGCGACCAGACCATCGCGGATGCCGGCCAGGGTTTCAGTGGCCTCCTTGTGATGGCGACTGACCGGGGCCATCAGGGTCAGTGCGGTCGCGCCGTCGCTGTCAGCCATTTCGGTGACGCGGGCGGCACGGTTGAAGAACTTCTTGAGCTGATCCTGGGCGGCGGCGACCCTTTGCCCGTCGACCGAGGTGCCCGACAGCGTCGCCGCCAGCCCGGCCCCCGCCGTCTCCAGCGCCTGGGCCTGGGCGTGAATGTCCTTGGCGATCCGGGCGACCTTGGCCGTGTCGCTTTCGTTGGCGGCGATGGAAGTCAGCTGGAACAGCGTGGCGGTCAGCGCATTGAGGTCGCGGTCGAACTTTTCCACCTGGGCAAGGGGCGTCAGCACCTCGTGCTCGTTGCGGGTGATGGTCGACATGGTGGCGGTCAGCAACGAGAACGCGGCAATGCCGACGCCGAACAACACGAGCATCAGCAATGCCGGCCCCAGGCTGATCTTCACCCGCAACGACATTCGGTCGATCAGAATCATGATACCCCCCGGGGCGCCATTGTCAGTGCTTGTAGACACCTACGCAGACCACGCTGGCGGGCAGGCCCTCGCAATAAACCCGCTTGGCCTCGATTTTTTTCGTCGTCGGGTTCGAGAATTTGTATTCGTGCCAGAACGATTGCTGCGTCTTCAGCATTTCCAGGCGTTCCTTCACGTACATCCTTCCATCCACGTCCTGGTTCTCCGACGCGTCCTTGCCGACCAGCTTGGCATTGACGCCATGGGCCAGCACCAGTCCCTTGAGGTCGGAGATGAAGGGATAAAGGTCGCGATCGACGTATTTGGACGTGCCGGTGTTGATCTCGGCATAAACCTTTTCGGCGCCGTTGGCCTTGATGTCGGCGACAACCTGCTTGACCAGGGCGACGGCTTCCGCCTCGGTACCGCCTTCGGCGGCAAAAGCGGTCACGGGAAGCATCAGTGCGGCGACAACCGCAATGCCAAATTTTTTCATGGTTTCCTCCTCGGAGAACGCCTGCTTAATCCGGACAACCGGCGCATGGAAGGCACCGTCCGGGCGCAGGCCCCTGCTTGCCGTCTTGTTGCGATGCTTCCCCCAAGCATCACTTTTTACGTAGGACGATTGTATCAATACAGCCTATGGCAGACAAACCCGAGGCCAAGGGGCACTTTGAGAGAGAATTCCCATAAGCAGGTCATCCTCAGCACGCAGGATTCTTGGCGACAGGACTGCAGACCGGCCTAAAGTCAGGAAATCCACCAAAATCAGACTGAAGGTCGGCCACACAGATGGACAACCATTACTGGTACAGATGGCCATATAATAAATATAACGGTTAAATTTGAAGGAATATGTTCCTGTGGATGGTCGTGATTTTTCAGGACGGATGGAAAATAAAACAAGAACTCTTCAAAAAAATATTGGCCAGCACACGGCAATTAATGCCGCATACCAGCAATTAGACGGAGATTAATCATCCTAAAGGCGCAAATACTGGGTTCATCACGGAATTCCGGGGAACTTGCCCTCAACGTCATCGCCGGGCTTGACCCGGCGATCCACGTGTTCCCGCGAGAATGTCATTGGT
>DATGXU010000127.1:0-1877 GCA_035298685.1 Magnetospirillum sp.
GGTCACCACGCTGATTTCCGGAATGGCGGTCAGGCTTTGCGCCCGCGCCGTGGACAAGGATTTGTAGGTCAGGGTGAACGGCATCAGCCCCGCCTGCATGTCGGCCGAGAAAATACCGCACGAGCGCGAATAGGCGGTGCCGGTGGCGAATTCGATGCGATAGGCGCCGTCCGGGATACCGTTGACGCCGACGTGATAGGTGGCGGGGACAAAGAACGAAATCACCGTGTTGCCGCTGGCGGTCTTCAGCTTGACCACCGCGTCCTGGCGGCCGTCATTGTGGATCAGCAGCCGATGTTCACCGGTGGCGCGGCGCACCAGCACCTCGCCCGATTGCGGCGGGGTGCCGCGATTGGCCGAGCACCATTCCTGTTTGAACAGCGATCCCGACCCGGCATACAGCGCCCGCGTCGCCACCCAGCCTTCGACGCCGGCCGGGGTGCGCACCCGCGACCATTCGTCGCCCTGGTTGCCCAACACCTGCACGGTGGTGAAGCGATCCAGCAGCGCCAGCACCGGCGCGCCGTCGGCGGCCGCCTGCCGCACCTTGAGGTCGGCGATGGCCACATGGCGGATGTCGCCGATGCCCGCCGGCTTGACGGTGATGCCGGCGGTGGTGGCGACCGGCTTGTCCCACGGCCGGCTGGCGATCAGCGCCAGCACGCCGATCAGCACCGGCAGCGCCACCAGCGGCGCCAATTGGGCGGCGAACACACTGCTGGCCCATGGCGCCCAGCGGTCCTTGAGGCGGCGTCCGGGCGTGGCCGGCGCGGCCAGCCGCAAATCCTCGATCTGGCGCTTGTGCACCGACATGCGGGCGAAGCCGGCGGCCTGCTCGGTCAGGGCACGGGCCAGGGCGATCTCGTCCAGCGCCAGGAAGGCGCGGGCCTGCCGGATCAGCAGGCGGGCATTCTGGTCGCGCGGCTTGCTGCCGCCGAACAGGTTGCGGACCAGCGCCACGGGCGCCAGCACCAGGCCGGGCAGCGACCACCAGCCGCCGATCCAGGTGGCGGTGCTGGCGCGCACGGCGGTGACGTCGGCGCAATGTCGGCAGAAAATTCCCTCGGTCCGGCTGCGCCGTGCCCACAGCAGGAAACTTTTGACCCGGTGGAACACCACATAGCGCGGCTGCGCCGTCACCGCCCCGCACTTGGAACAGGCGAACGGCGTCGAGGGATAATCGTCGCCGTCATCGGTCAGCGGATGCACCCCGGTGGCGTCGTATTCGGCCCGGTGCACCACGTCCTTCAAGACCCGATAGGCCTCGACAAGCCGTTGGAATTCCTCGGTTGCCGCGCCCGAGCGGTTGCGGTCGGGATGGACGGCCTTCACCCGCGACCGATAGGCCGCCTTGATGGCGGCCAGATCGGCTCCGGGCAGCAATCCCAGCACCGCGTAATAGCCTTTGGGGTCTTGCGAGACGGAGTTCATGGGGCTCAATGTTGCATGTTCCGGGGCACCGTCAAGCAAGCGCCATGCCGGCTAGGACTCCAGGATGGCGCGCAGACCTTCGCGGTAGCTGGGATGGCGCAGCCGCACCCCCAGGTCACGCTTGATGCGATCATTGGCCACCCGCTTGTTGTCGGCATAGAACGACAGCGCCATGGGCGAAAGCGTCGCCCGCGCCTGTTCCCACGGAATTTCCGGCGGCGGCGCCATCCCCAGCAGGGCGCAGGCATGGGCGATCACCTCTTGCGGCGGGGCGGCATCGTCGTCGCAGACATTGTAGACGGCGCCGGGATCGGGCCGCGCCAGCGAGGCCAGCACGCAGGCGGCGATGTCGTCCACATGGATGCGGCTGAACACTTGGCCGGGCTTGACGATGCGGCGGGCCTGGCCGGCGCGCACGGTGTCGATGGCCGAACGGCCGGGACCAT
>DATGXU010000128.1:0-5266 GCA_035298685.1 Magnetospirillum sp.
GGTGCTGGTCCACGACGCCCCGCGCGACGACGACCATCTTTCGGTCGCCCCCTTGCTGCGCGAGCCGCTGTGGGCGGTGCTGCCGCTGGGGCACTCCCTGGCCGGCAAGGACGTGCTGGAGGCCGGCGATCTGGCCGGCGAACAGCTTATCCTGATGGAACTGGGCGACGGCCTGCGCAATCCCGGCCTGGCGTTGTGCAAGGCGGCGGGGGCGTCGGAACATCCGGACTTCCGCGCCACCTCGCTGGATTCGCTACGCCAGATGGTGGCCACCGGGCTGGGCTGCACCTTGATGCCCGCCCTTTATGTGGAGGCCGAAGCCATGGCCGACCCCCAAATCGCCGTGCGGCGGCTGGCGATGGCGCCTTCGCGCGCTATCGATCTGGTGTGGCGGCGCACCACCTCGCGCGCCGAGGAATTCCGCCTGTTCGGCCGCCTGGTGGAAGAACACCTGCCGCCGGTGGTGGAGCGGGCTTGAACCACCCTAGATCCTGGTTCCCATGGGCAGCAGGTTGCGGTCGAACAGGCTGATCAGATCCTCGCCGGAAACCGGGCGGCTGATCAGATAGCCCTGGATTTCGTCGCAGCCGCAATCGCGCAGGAAGGCGGCCTGTTCCTCGGTCTCCACGCCCTCGGCCACGGCGCGCAGGCGCAGGTTGTGGGCCAGGTTGATGATGGTCGAGACGATCTCGGCGCCTTCGCCGTTGGTGACCTTGCCATCCTCAAGCAAATCGTGGACGAACGAGCGGTCGATCTTCAGCGCGTCGATGGGCATGCGCTTAAGGTAGGACAGCGACGAATAGCCGGTGCCGAAATCGTCGATCGAGATGTGCACCCCCATCTGGCGCAGTTCGCGCAGCACGTGGGCCACTTCCTCCACCCGCTGCATCAGCACCGATTCGGTCAGTTCCAGTTCAAGGTATTGCGGCGACAGTCCGGTTTCGGTCAGCGCCTCCTGAACCAGGGCCGGCACGTCGCCTTCGCGGAACTGCAGGGCCGAGACGTTGACGGCGATGCGGACCGGCGGCAGGCCCAGTTCGTGCCAGCTCTTGCACTGGCGACAGGCGGCCTTCAGCACCCAGGCGCCGATGTCGCCGATCAGGCCCATGTTTTCCGCCAGCGGAATGAATTCGGCCGGCGACACCAACCCCATGTCGGGGTGGCGCCAGCGCACCAGCGCCTCGACGCCCGACATGCGGCCGCTGACCAGATCCACCTTGCCCTGATAGACCAGGGTGAATTCGCTGCGCGCCAAGGCGTGGCGCAACGAGCTTTCCATGGCCAGCCGCTCGAACGAACGGGCGTTCATGGACGGTGTGTACAGCTGATAGGCGTTGCGCCCCAGATCCTTGGCTCGGTACATGGCGGTGTCGGCGTTCTTGATCAGCTGTTCGCAGCTTTGGCCGTCGTCGGGATAGACGGCGATGCCCACCGAGGTGGTGACGTAAAGCTCGTGTTCGTCGATGACGAACGGCGCCTTGACGTTGTTGATCACCCGCTCGGCCAGTTTGGCGGCATCTTCCAGGTGGTCCAGTTCGGGCAGCAGGATCACGAATTCGTCGCCGCCCAGGCGGGCCACGGTGTCGCCCTCGCGCACGCATTGTCCCAGCCGCCGCGCCGTCTCGATCAGCACCATGTCGCCGACGCCGTGGCCCAGCGTGTCGTTGATGCGTTTGAACAGGTCCAGGTCCAGGAACATGATGGCCAGGTTCTGCCCATGGCGATGGGCGTTGGCGATGGCCACCTGCAGGCGGTCGGTGAACAGGCGGCGGTTGGGCAGGCCGGTGAGTACGTCGAAATAGGCCAGGTTCTTGATGCGCTCCTCGGCCTTCTTGCGTTCGGTGA
This sequence comes from Magnetospirillum sp., assembly GCA_035298685.1. Classification (GTDB taxonomy): domain Bacteria; phylum Pseudomonadota; class Alphaproteobacteria; order Rhodospirillales; family Magnetospirillaceae; genus Magnetospirillum. Next base: position 1,846 of record DATGXU010000128.1, read on the forward strand.
TGTCGCTGAAGACCGCCGCGTACTGGCTGATGCGGCCCTGTTCGTCATGGATGACGTTGATGGTCAGCCATTCCGGATAGACCTCGCCGGTCTTGCGCTTGTTGTAGACCTCGCCCTGCCAGACGCCCTCGCTTTCCAGCGCCGCCCACATGCGCTGGTAAAAGGCCAGGTCGTGGCGGCCCGACTTCAGCAGGCTGGGGTTCTTGCCCAGCACTTCCTCGAAGGAATAGCCGGTCAGCTGGGTGAAGGCGGGATTGACGAACTCGATCTGCGCATGGGGATTGCAGATCATGATGCCGTCCAGCGAGGCCTCGATGACCTTGCGGGCCAGATGCAGGTCCTTGCGCGACCGCAGCAGGGCCTCGTCGCGCTCGCGCAGGGCTTCGTCCAGCCGCTGCACGTATTCGTACTGCAGGCTGTACAGGATGTCCGAGAATGACAGCAGCCCCTTCAGCTGCCCTTGGCTGTCCTTGACGCCCACATGGCGAATGTGGCGCTCCTCCAGCAGGTTGCGCGCCGACAGCAGGCTGTCGTCCTCGTCGATGCACAGCAGCGGGCGGCTGGCGATCTCGTCCACGCAGGCGGGCATGATCTCGGCGGTGGCGATGACGCGGACCAGGTCGCGTTCGGTGATGATGCCGGGCTCGCCGCCATCGGGCGACAGCACCACGGCGGCATCCGAGCGGCTGGCCTTCAGTTGCGCCACCGCGTCCTTCATCGAGGACTTGCCGTCGATGGCGACCATGGGCCGCCCCAGGCCCGAGCGGACGTTGCGCAGCACCAGGAAGTGCTCGATGCCATGGCGCAGAATGACGTCGCTTTGGCTGACGATGCCCATGGGGTGGCCGGCGTCGTCGACCACCACGAAATGGCGCACGCCCTCGATCTGAAAGCGCAGGCCGGTGTCGCCGATGCTGGTCTTGCGGTGCACCGTCTTGATGGGGTGACTCATCACCGCGGCGATGGGGCGGACGAACTGGTCGGGATGCTCGAAATCAATGGACAGCGCGTCGCGCTCGGTCCAGATGCCCACCGGTTGTCCCTGGTCCACGACGATGATGGACGAACACCGCTGCAGCGCCATCTTGCGCGCGGCCTCCAGCACCGAAGTGTCCGGAGAGCAGCTCAGAATTTCCCGTTTGACGATACGCTCGACGGCGTGCTCGGAACCCAAGACACGTTACCTCATGAAATCTTTTGCGCTTCTAGTTTCATTCCGTTTTTGCATGGATGCAATATCGGTCTTCGCATATTGCGCACAGCGTTGTTTGGCAAAAACGCCGCATCATGCTTTCCTATTGGTTGTCGGTACTGCGCATGGACACGTCCGTTTGGAGACGCGTGCCCCCTTTAGGGGGGGAATGGCCTTCTCGGGTCGCGTGCCCCGAACCTTTCTGCGCGTGGGTGTGTTGTTGGCGAGTAGGCCCCTGGGCTGAAGCCAAGCCCCAAGGCGAGATGAGATCGGAGGACCCCATGCAGCACCAAGACCTCGACCGGATCCGGGGGGTGAAAAGCCTGGACCCGATGTTCGGTTCCACCGCCCCGACGCGGACCAAGCTTTCCCGTAGCGAACGGCTGGGCCGATGGGCCGACCTGTTGGACATCCAGGCGGGGCGCCCGTTGCGTGCGCTCGATGACGTGGAATACGTCAGCCCGTCCGTGCGCCGCGATCTGCGCAAAGAGGATTCGCCGCTGGCCGTCGCTTTCGCCGACCCGACCTTGCGGGCCGACGGGCTGAAAGGCGACCGGCTGGGCGACGCCATGGATTATTTCGGCCTGTCGGAACGCCAGGCTCATTGGCTGCTGTGCGATTGCCATTACGGCGGTCGGATGACGGCCAGCGAAGTGGCGTCGCGGGTGCGTGACGAGGCCCGTCCGCTCTACGACATCCTTCGCCCGCAATTGTGGGCGTCGCTGACCGGTGCCGCCGTGCTGGCCGGGGCGATCGCCTCGGCGGCGCTGTTGTGAAGGCGGCGGCGGAAGCCCCCCTTTCGGGATGGGGCTTCCGCCGGTCGCGGCGCAGCCTTACGCGCCGCCGATGCCCTGGGTTATTATTCCGGTGCCGGCGCATTCGCGGCACGGCTGGCCGGCGACGGAACCCTTGCCCCCGCAAGCGGGGCACAGGGCTTCCCCGGTGCCGGGTGTTCCCATGGGGGCCTCGTCGGCCGGTTTGAGCTGGCGCTCGCCCTGCGGGTCGGGCTTGTCGGCGTGCGGCATCGCTTCCTCCGTGACTGCGGTTCACTAAGCGGACGCTCACACGGGCGTCGTTGTTCCCATCATCAAACAGGGACTGGTTAACCCGGGAAGCCTCGGGTTAAACTGCAGTGGGGGCAGTGATGGCGGAAGGGTGTACGTGCGATGAATGACGTCGTCGGCGGTAAGGCTGCCACCGAAGTGGTCGATGAACTCAGGCAGGAATTCGTCGACGAAGCCATCGAGGTGCTGCAGTCCCTGGACGTCCTGCTGGATTCCGGCCGCCATGCCCGCGTGCCGGAAGCCCAGGTCGTCGACGAATTCCGCCGTGCCGCCGTGCGCCTGCGCGGTCCCGCCGGCAATTTCGGCCTGCGGGCGCTGGCCACGGTGGCCCATCGCCTTGACGATTACCTGACCCACGCCCCCGCCGTGCTGCCGCCGCGTGTGTGGGACGATCTGCAGAAATTCCTCGATCTGCTGGTGTCGCTGGCGGAAAGCCGGAATTCCGATCAGGAGCCGGCGGCGCTGGTGCGTTCGCTGCCGCCGCGCCTGGGGTTCGAGCTGGGCGACATTCAGGTGCGCAGCGTCGAGGTCATGCTGGTGATGCCCCATGGCGCCCAGACCCGCTATGTGGAACGCGAGCTGCAGCAATGCGGCTATCGGGTGTCGGTGTTCCCCGACACCATCGAGGCGTTCGGCCATGTGGTGCAGACCAAGCCCGACCTGATCGTGGTGTCGGCGCTGATGCCTCACCTCGACGGCATCGACCTCGCCATCGGGCTGGCGGCCATGCCCTCCACCCGCAACATTCCCATCGCGGTCATCACCTCGCTTGACCCAGGCGACGAACGTCTGGCCCTGCTGCCGAAGAAAATACCGGTGGTGCACAAGGGGGCCAGCTTCGGCGACGATCTGTTCAAGGCGCTGGACAGCCTGTTCCTGATTTAGAGATGTGTGGAAAAATGACGTTTCCAGGAATTCTTCCTGGTTTTCGTCATGCGCGGGCTTGACCCGCGCATCCACGCGTCTCCACCTATCCCATTGTTTTTAACGGAATTCATGCGGAGCCGCGTGGATGGCCGTGTCAAGCACGGCCATGACGAGAGGGGGTAAAATGCCCTTAGGCAGAGATATTCCGCACCCTTTTAGCTCACTCCCGCTCGCTGCGGTCGCCTTCCAGCCAGCCGTCCACCCAGGCGGCATATTGGGCGGTATCGGCGGGGAAGGG
>DATGXU010000129.1:0-3423 GCA_035298685.1 Magnetospirillum sp.
CCCTGGCATCGGTGCAAACCACAGTGCTTGCACCATCGCCAAGGTTGGCCGCGTCAAACGGGGCCGGCAAGGCCAGCTTCAGCGGCCTTCACCGGACGGATACCTTCGAACGCCCGGCGCCGATCCTCCAGATACAGAGCCTTGTTGTAGACGCCTGCAACGCCCGCCTTTGCCAAGCCGGAGACGTGATTGACGCAAGCCTCGACGACATGCGGGGCGATGCCCAAGTGCTCGTTCATCATCGTCACCATAGTGCGCCGCAGATCGTGTAGTCGCCAATTCGGCATAGCGGGTTCCCCCGCCTCTTTCCGTCGCTTGGCAATCCAGGCGTCAACGCGCTCCTTGGCATTGCTGAAGCCCGTTGTTGGTGTCGTCCCGGTGGTGGTGAACAATAGCCCCATGTCGCCGATCATCGGCCGCGACTTGATGATGTCCACGACTTGGGGGGAGAGCGGAACCGCATGTGCGCGACTGTTCTTCGTGCGCGAGCTTGGGATTTCCCACGTCGGCTTTTCGCCGTCCAGATCGAACAGCTCGCCGAGCCGCATTCCCGCCGTCTCGCTACGCCGCTGCCCGGTCAGGAGCAGGAGCTTGAACAGGTCGCCAAAGAGCCCCCCTTCCACCTCGAAGGCTGCCCATACCTCGGCAACCTCGGCGTGGCTCAAGGTGCGCTCGCCAATCACATTCACCGCCGGTTTCTTGATCCGGTCGGTCGGCGGCACCTGGAGAAAATCCATCTCCGCACACCAGTTGAAGAACTTGGAGAGGTAGGCCAGCATCTTGTTGGCGCTGGCAGGCCGATTTGACTCCATGATGGTTTCGAGAAGGCTGCGGACATTGGCGCGGGTGATAGCGGCGACGGGCCTATTGGCCCATGCGGCGGTGTCCTGACCGAAGAGCGCCCATTTGTATTCTTTCTGCGTGCCGAGGGCGAGGCGCGGCTCCACGTGCTGCCGCATGAAGCGTTCGGCCACCACCTTGAAGGTGTGGGACGCCACCTCGGCCTTTTCCGCCAGTTCCGCTGCCCGCTTCGCTTTCGGATCGATGCCCTGTTCCACCTCACCAAGCACTGCCTTGGCGGCGGCGCGGGCGGCTTCCAAAGAGGTGGCCGGGTAAGGCCACGACATGCGGAGCTGTTCGCCGTTCACGCGGGTGCGGAGGAAAAACGACTTGCCGCCGGCATCGGTAACGCGAAGCCCGAACCCTGGCACCACCGCATCCCAATGCTCGATCCGGGTGCCCTTGGGGGCCGGCTTCAGCTTATCGATCATCGCGGCGGTGATGACTTTGCGGGCGGCCATACGGGGCATTTCGGGCGATCCTGTGGTCGTTTTCGGGGGCACAACGGGGGCACAAACGTTTCCGCTTCGCCCCATTTCGCCTTGTTCGGCCATGTTACGCACGAACGAGAAAACAGCAATGATTTTATATGGTTAGCAAGTCACGCTCGTTCTTCCATGTTCACTTATGTTCCGTATTTGGGAAGAATCATAATCCTGGGGTCGGGGGTTCAAGTCCCTCTCCCGCTACCAACTCCGCGTAGGAACAAAAAAGCCCGGCAGGTCGGTGACCTGACGGGCTTTTTGCTGTCACGGATGGAACGTCCACCAGAAACATACGCAGCTGCAGCGTCGCGCAGCCTGCTCAGGCAAGTGGTGGACGACGGTGCCCCTATTCCTCGGGGGCGGCCGGAGCGGCGGCCGGGGTTTCCTCGGCCTGTGCCTTCGGGTTGCGGCGGAAACGCGGACCATTGCGATAAACGACGTGGTCCGACGGCCCCGGCGGGCACTTGGTGACCTTACCGCCGCGGGCCAGATATTGGGCAATCATGGCTTCGTCATCGCTCATCGCGGACCTCGCAGAAAATGGACGCGCAGCATAGCCGGATCACGGGCACGGATACACAACATCATCCACACCCTTGCGCTATACCCCATAAGGCGAGATATGTTGTCGCGCTCTGCGAAAAGGTAGCCGCCCGTGCAACCTGACGCATCGCGAACAGGCGCCCTCGCGGGCTGCCCCCCATATCACAACGCGGATGGCCCATGGTGGCAAGCTGGCAATGAGCATCGTCGTTCAAGTTCTGGTCGTATTCCTCGCCACCCTGGTGCACGAGGATTCCGCGATCGTCGGCGGTGCGTATCTGATGCATAGCCAGGGTATGACCATGCCGGTGGCCATGGCGACACTGATGTCCGGCGTGATTGCCGGCGATCTTGGCATCTATGGGCTGGGCATCCTGGCGGCGCGCGTGGTTCCCTTGCGCCGGTTCGTGCTGACCCGCGTCACGCCCTCGCGCCGCGACTGGCTGGACCGCAACCTGATGAGCACGCTGGTGGCCTGCCGGGTCGCCCCCGGTTTGCTGTTCCCTACCTTTTTGACCTGCGGCTTTCTTTCGGTGCCCTTCCGCCGCTTCGCCCTGGGCGTGGTGGGCACGGCTGCGATCTATGTTCCGCTCATGCTTTTGCTGGTGCTGGCCGCCGGCGAGGACGTGGTCGAGAAACTCGGGCTTTGGGGCTGGGGAGCGTTATTGGTGATGATGGTCGCCATTGGAACCCTGCGAAAGCGGTTCTGGCCGGCACGCCAGACGCCCGTCGCGGAACCCACGCCCCTGCCCGTCACCCATCCCGGCATGCCCGTGCTGTCCCGCGCCCAGGTGCGGGTGGCGCCGTCCGAGGAAATCCCCGTCGTTCCCTATTACGTGCCGGTGGCGCTGCAATGGTTCTGGCTGGCGTTGCGCCATCGCAGCCTGACGCTGCCCACCGCGGCCAATCCCAGCATCGAGGCCGGTGGTTTGCTGGGCGAATCGAAGGCGGCGTGCCTAAGCCTTGCCGGCGCCCAGGCCAAGCCGTTCATCGCCAACTGGACCTCGATCACCCGAATTCCGGGGGCCGATCTCGAACCCACGCTGGCCGCCGCGCGCGCCGCGATTTCGAAGGCGGGCCTCGCCTATCCCTTCATCGTCAAGCCCGACATCGGCTGGCGCGGCTTCGGCGTTCGGCGCGTTGCCGACGAAGGCGAACTGGCCGAGTATCTGGCTGGCTACCCCGAAGGCGAAAACCTGCTGCTGCAGGAATTTTTGGCATGGTCCGGGGAAGCCGCCATCTTCTGGCTGCGTCGTCCCGGCCAGGAGCGCGGTGAAATATTTTCGCTGACGCTACGCTATTTCCCGTTCGTGGTGGGCGACGGCGTCGCCACCTTGCGCGAGCTGATCGAGACCTGCCCACGCATGTCGTGGAAGGCCAAGGAATTGTGCGACGGCAACGCCGACCGGCTGAGCGACATCCCCGCCGATGGCGAATGTGTCCGCCTGGCGGTGGTGGGGTCGAACCGCGTCGCGGGGCTTTATATCGACGGCGCCCGCCATGCGACGCCGGCCCTGGCGGCGCGCATGGACGAACTGTGCGGCGACCTGCAGGG
>DATGXU010000130.1:0-10690 GCA_035298685.1 Magnetospirillum sp.
AAGCCAGCCCGGCGGCGATCAGATCGCCGGGGGTGCGAAGCGACCGGCGGCGAATGGGATTGGGTTCGGAAGACATCGGCATTGGATAGAGGATTTATGAGCGTAGGCAAAGAGTGGTGGCGACCGGAAGTTTTCGCAAGCCGCCGGGACAACCTGATGAAGCGCCAGCGGGTGCTGGCGACGGTGCGCAGTTTTTTCGCCCAGCGCGACTTCGCCGAGGTGGAAACCCCGTGCCTGCAGATCAGTCCCGGGCTGGAACCCCATCTGAAGGCTTTCGGCACCCGGCTTGACGACGCCTGGGGCAACCCGCCCGTGCCGCTGTACCTGCACACCAGCCCCGAATTCACCATGAAAAAGCTGTTGGTGGCCGGGGTCGAGCGGCTGTACCAGATCGCCCGCGTCTTCCGCAATGGCGAGCGTTCGCCCACCCACCATCCCGAATTCACCATGCTGGAATGGTATCGGGCCGGCGGCACCATCGAGCAGTTGATGGACGACACCGAGGAATTGGTGCGGGCCTGCGCGCGGGCCGGCGGCGCCACCCATCTGGTCCACGGCGGACGCATCTGCGATCCATTCCTGCCGTGGCGGCGACTGTCGGTGGCCGAGGCGTTCTTCGACTACTGCGACATGGACGTGCTGGCCACCGCCCCCGATCCGTGGAACCCCGACCGCGACCTGATCGCCGTCGAGGCCCGGCGCCTGGGCATTTCGGTGTCCGACAGCGACCGCTGGGACGACATCTTCTTCAAGATCATGCTGGATCGGATCGAGCCCCATCTGGGCTTCGGCGTGCCGGTGGTCCTGCATTCCTATCCGGTGTCCATGGCGGCGCTTGCCCGCCCCTCGCCCGCCGACCCGCGCGTGGCCGAACGGTTCGAGGCCTATGGCTGCGGTGTCGAGCTGTGCAACGCCTTCGGCGAACTGACCGATGCGGCCGAGCAGCGCCGCCGCTTCCAGGCCGACATGGACCTGAAAGAGGCGCTGTACGGCGAACGCTACCCCATCGACGAGGATTTCCTGACCGCGCTGGAAGCCGGCATGCCCGCTTCCGCCGGCATCGCCCTGGGCCTGGACCGGCTGGTACTGCTGATCACCGGCGCCGACCGGCTGGACGACGTGCTGTGGGCCCCGGTGGCGGGGGATCGGGGTTAGCGGAGTGCGGGAAAATGCCCCTCCGAGGCCCAGTCCTCGGGCAGATAGAGCCGATAGGCGATGGGCAAGCTGGCGTGGTCGTTGGCCACGTCGCCAGCCATTCCATGGAGACCCATGCTCGCCCCCTTCGAGCAGACTGAATCTCCACTTCTACCGCAATCCTGCATTTTATAACGCGGCAGAACTATTCCTCGAGTTCCTCGACCGGGGTGCCGTGGCCGGCGAAGAAGCAAAAGCCGTTGCGGCCGGCATGCTTGACCCGATACATGGCGATGTCGGCGGCCTTGCAGACCTCTTCCATGGAATTGCCGTCGTCGGGGAACACCGCGACGCCCACCGACGCGCCGACCTGACACGAGTGGCCGTCATAGGCCACCGGCTTGGACAGGGTTTCCACGATCTTGCGCGCCACCGTGGCCGCTTCGGCCGGGCGCTGGATTTCCTCGACCACCACCACGAATTCGTCGCCGCCCACGCGGGCCACCGTGTCCGACGATCGCACGCAGGCGGCCAGCCGCGCCGACACCTCGCGCAGCACGTGGTCGCCGGCTTCGTGGCCCAGGGTGTCGTTGATGGGCTTGAACTTGTCCAGGTCCACGTACAGCACCGCCATGCGCCCGCCGTTGCGTTTGACGCGGGCCAAGGCATGGTTCATGCGGTCGTTCAGCAGGTTGCGGTTGGGCAGGCCGGTCAGGTTGTCGTGGTGGGCCAGCCGGCGGATGCGGTCCTCGTTCTCCTTGCGCTCGGAAATGTCGCGCATGATGGCGGTGAACAGGCGCTGGCGGCCGTGCCGCAGTTCCGACACCGAGATTTCCATGGGGAACGTGCTGCCGTCCATGCGCACGCCCACACCCTCGACCATGCGCCCCATCAGGGTGGGAAACAGCCCCGACATATAGGCGTCGAAGAAGCGGCGGTGGTGGGTCCGCATGTCCTCGGGCAGCAATTCCGTCAGGTCCATGCCGGCCATCTGGCCGCGCTTATAGCCGAACATCTTTTCCGCTGCCGGGTTGGCCGATTCGATGCGTCCCGAATCGTTGACGGTGACGATGCCTTCCGCCACCGACGCCAGGATGCCCTGCAGCCGCTCCTCGCGTTCGCGCAGCGCCTCGGCCGAGCGGACGAATTTCGAGATGTCGCGGCCTTCGATGAAAAAGGTGTCGCCGCTGGGCGCGCGGCGGACGCGCAGTTCCGCCTCGAACAGGGTGCCGTCGGCGCGCGACAGCTTGAGCGGCAGGAACTCTTCCTCGGCCAGCAATTCCCAGCCGGCTTCCATCAGGAAGCGGTAATCCTCGACCACCCAGTCCTCGAACGGACAGCCGATGGCGTCTTCGGCCGAGGCCAGGCCCAGCATGCGCACGCCGGCATTGTTCAGGAAGACGATCCGGTTGTCGTGCAGCAGGCACACCAAGGAAGACGCCAGCTCGAGAAGCTCGCGGTCAAGAACGACGGTCGCGGTACGTGTCGCCACGGAAGCCGTCACCTCATCTTTCCCCTGGTTGCCGAAACGGTTAATGGTCGGCCTAAAGGGGTGTGAAAGTCAACCTTCCACAAGATACGGGTATTTGCGCCCACGATCGCGGCGTTCACGCGAACGACAGGCGGTCGCGCAATTCGGCCAGCCGGCTGAACGGGGACCGCCCGGCGGGCAGGGTCAGGTCGCCGGCGCGGCGCACCCCTTCGCGGCCCCAGCGTTCGCGCACTGCCTCCTCCAGCCATGCCTCGGCCTGACGGTGGCGGGCCTGGGCCAGCCGGTCCTTGTCCGCCAGAAAAGCGCCGTGGCGGTCGATGGCCTGGACTAGCGAGTCGATGCCGTCGCGGCGCATGGACGACACCAGCAGCACCGGCACCTCCCAGCCTTCGCTTTCGTCGCCGGCCCCGCCCAGCGACAGGGCGCCCAGAACGTCGGCGCGGGCGCGCTTGGCTTCCTTGTCCATGTCGGCCTTGGTGACCACCACCACATGGGGGATCTCGGCGATGCCGGCCTTCATGAATTGCAGCGAATCGCCCGATCCGGGCTGCACGCAGAACAGCACGGTGTCGGCGACGCCGACCACGTCGGTCTCGCTTTGGCCGACGCCCACGGTCTCGATCAGCACCACGTCGTACAGCGCCCGCATCAGCACCATGGACGACACGGTCAGCGCCGCCAGCCCGCCCAGACGGTCGCGCGCCGCCATCGAGCGGACGAAGATGCCCTGGTCCTCGGGGTCGGTGGACAGGCGGGTGCGGTCGCCCAGCAAGGCACCGCCCGACCGCCGCGACGACGGATCGACGGCGATGCAGGCGACCCTGCGCCCAAGTCCCCGCCAGTTGGCGATCAGGGCGTTCATCAGGGTGGATTTGCCGACGCCGGGTGGCCCGGTCATGCCGACCACCTGCGCCGTCGGCTCGGCATAGGCGGCGTCAAGCAGCGCCACGGTTTCGGGGGCGTCGGGCGCCCGTTCCAACTGGGCCAGGGCCTTGGCGAGGGCGGCCTTGCCGCCGGTGCGGATGTCGTCGAGGGTCATGGTGGCCCGATCATCCCCCGGTCCGGCCAATGTGGTCAAGCGGCGACGCCTTTGCTATGGTCGCCTCATGATGACCATCCCCTCGCGGCTGGTGCCGCTGTTCATGTCGCGGCTGGTGCCGCTGTTCGTGCTGGCGGTGTGCGCCATGGCGCTTGGCGCCGCGCTGATCGCCCAATATGGCTTCGGGCTCAAGCCCTGCGTGCTGTGCATCGCCCAGCGCGTTCCCTTCGTGGTGGCCGGATTGCTGGCCGCGCTGGCGTTGCTGCGCCGGGCCGCCGGGTTCCGGCGATGGCTGCTGGCGCTGGCGGCGCTGGCCTTCCTGGTCAATTCCGGCATCGCGGTCTATCACACCGGCGTCGAACGCAAATGGTGGCAGTCCAGCTGCGCGCCGGCCAATGATGGCGCCATCGTGGTCACCGACCTTGCCGCCATGATGTCGAAGCCGGTCGAGGCCCGGTGCGACGAACCCGCCTGGCAGTGGCACGGCATCACCATGGCGAACATGAACATCGTCTTTTCCGCCGCACTGGCCGTGGTGACGCTGGTGCTGGTCCGGCGCATGGAGAAACAGGCATGAGCGTTCCCAACGAAACCAAGGATCAGCGCGTGGCGCGCTTCCTGCGCGTCAACCAGGCGGGCGAACTGGGGGCGGTGCGCATCTATCAGGGGCAGCGCGCGGTGCTGGGCAAGGGGCGCCACGGTCCGCTGTTGGCCAAGATGGCGGCGCAGGAACAGCACCACCTGGACACCTTCGACCGGCTGATCGGTGAGCGGCAGGTGCGGCCGACCGCGCTCAGCCCGTTGTGGCACGTGGCCGGCTTCGTGCTGGGGGCCGGCACCGCGTTGCTGGGCGAGCGCGCGGCCATGGCCTGCACGGTGGCGGTGGAAGAAGCCATCGACGAACATTACGCCGACCAGGCCAGCGCGCTGGGCGAGGACGAGGCCGAGTTGAAGGCTACCATCGAGCAGTTCCGCGTCGAGGAACTGGAACATCGCGACATCGGCCTTGCCAACGAAGCGGAAAAGGCGCCCGCCTATCCGTTGCTGTCCACCGCCATCAAGACCGGCTGCAAGCTGGCGATCTGGCTGAGCGAGAGGGTGTGATGCGCAAGCACGCTCTTGATCCGGCCACCGTCGAGGCCCGCACCGGCAGCATCTATCCGCCGGAATTCCAGCACGTGGTCGCCGGGCGCATCAAGCGCCGCCTGGGCGACGCGCTGGGGCTGACCGATTTCGGCGTGAACCTGGTGGAGGTGCCGCCGGGTACCGCATCCGCCCTGCGCCATTGGCACAGCGCCGAGGACGAATTCATCTATGTGCTGTCGGGCACGCTGACGCTGGTCACCGATGCCGGTGAACAGCAATTGCCGGCCGGCACCTGCGCCGGCTTCGCCAAGAACAGCGGCGACGGCCATTGCCTGGTCAACCGCAGCGATGCTCCGGCCAGCTATCTCGAGGTCGGCAGCCGCAATGCCGCCGACCGTGTGGTCTATTCCGACGTCGACATGGTGCTGGAACGGCGGCTGGTGTTCGCCCACAAGGATGGCGACGCCTATTAGGGGAACCTGTCCGTCGGGGGGGATCTCCGATGGCGGGCCACAGGTTGCCTTTGCAGGCGTGCAGGCTTGTGCCACCATGGGGTTGTTCTCTTCGATCCCCTGGGAAAAACCCTCCATGCGCCGCATCGCCGTCGCCTTGACCCTGCTGATCCTGTCGCTGTCGCCGGCCATGGCGCGCGACAGGGCCGCGCCGGGGCAGTTCGACTATTACATCCTGTCGCTGTCGTGGTCGCCCACTTGGTGCGGCGGCAAGGCAGGCCGCACCGATGGCGAGCAATGCGGCGGCGCGCGGCATTACGGCTTCGTCGTCCATGGCCTGTGGCCGCAATACGCCAAGGGAGGCTTTCCCGCCCAATGCGCGGCGCCACAGCCTGTGCCCGCCCAGGTGGTCGACGACATGCTGCCGCTGATGCCCAGCCGCAAGCTGATCCAGCACGAATGGGCCCGTCACGGCACCTGCGACGGCAGCGCCCCGGCTGACTATTTCGCCCGCACGCGCCTGGCCTATGAAAGCGTGCGCATTCCGACGCTGTTCCAGTCGCCCGAGGCGCCGCAGGCGCTGAGTGTCGAACAGGTGGAAAAGTTGTTCATCGACGCCAATCCCGGCCTGGACCGCAAGGGGCTTGCGGTGGTCTGCCGGGGGCATCAGGCGTCCGAGGTGCGCGTCTGCCTTGACCGCGACCTCAAGTTCCGGGCCTGCGCCCGCGATGTGCGCCCGCGCTGCAAGGGGGCGGCCCAGTTTCCGGTTGCACGGTGACCTTCGGCACATTTCCGCCACGATCCGGGAGCAACCTTCCAAGGGTGTTATTAAACTCACAGGGGGGACGTCATGGCTTGGTTCGGAAGGGGGGCGGTGATCACCGCCGTCATCGTCGCCGCTTCGGGCGTGCTGGCGGGGTGCGAAGCCCCGCCCGAGGAAAAGACGTCGGCTTCCTCGTCGGCCACGCCCAGCCCGACGCTGTTGCCGCCGCCGCCCAGCATGGCGGTTCCGCCGCCGATGGTCGCGCCCGCTCCGGCGGGGCGGGGCGTGGCGGCGCCATCGGCCGCGAAGGTGGCCATGCCGCAGCAATACCAGCCCGACAGCGACCGCTTCCCCGATGCGGCCGCCAACGGCTGGATGGCGGCCGAGGATGCCCCGGTGTCCACCTTCTCGCTGGACGTGGATACGGCGTCCTATGGCTTCGTCCGCCGCAACCTGCGCGAGGGTCATCGCCCGCCGGCCGCTTCCGTGCGGGTCGAGGAAATGGTGAACTATTTCCCCTACAACTATGCCGGCCCGGAAAAGCGCGAGGAGGTCCTGCGCGCCACCGCCACGGTGACGCCGTCGCCGTGGAAGGACGGCGCCAAGCTGCTGCATATCGGCCTCAAGGGCTGGGACGTAGCGCGAACCGCGCGGCCGCGCGCCAACCTGACCTTCCTGATCGACGTGTCGGGCTCGATGAGCGGTGACGACCGCCTGCCGCTGATCCAGAAGGCGCTGCATCAACTGGGCGACGGTCTGCGCCCCGACGACAAGGTGGCCATCGTCACCTATGCCGGCGAGGCCGGAGTGGCGCTGCCGCCGACCTCGGCGCAGGAGCTGCCGAAGATCATGGCGGCGGTGGACGGCCTGCGGGCGGGCGGCAGCACCGCCGGGGCCGCCGGCATCAAGACCGCCTATGAGCAGGCGGCGCAGATGTTCGACCCGCAAGCCGTCAACCGCGTCATCCTGGCGACCGACGGCGATTTCAATGTCGGCACGGTGGATGGCAAGTCGCTCGAGGCGGTGATCGCCGACAAGCGCCGCACGGGCGTCTATCTCAGCATCGTCGGCGTCGGCGCGGGCAACCTGAACGACGCGCTGACGCAACGCCTGGCCCAGGCCGGCAACGGTCAGGCCGCCTATCTGGACAGCATCCTGGAAGCCCGCAAGATCTGGATCGAGCAACTGGGCGCCTCGATGGTGCCGCTGGCCGACGACGCCAAGGTGCAGGTGGAGTTCAACCCGGCCCAGGTGGCGGAATACCGGCTGGTGGGCTATGAAACCCGCATGCTCAACCGCACCGATTTCGCCAACGACCGCGTGGACGCCGGCGATTTGGGCAGCGGCCATTCGGTGACCGCCATTTACGAGTTCGTCCCCGTGGGGTCCAAGGCGGTAATGACCGAACCGCTGCGCTATGGCAAGCACAAGGCCAAGGCGGCCGCGGCCGGCGGTACCAGCACCGAATACGCCTTCATCAAGCTGCGCGCCAAGCGGCCGGGTGAAAAGAACAGCTTCCTGACCTCGTGGCCGGTTGGGCGCGGCAACGAGGTCTCGACCTTGGCGCAGGCGCCCGACGACCTGCGGTTCTCGGTGGCGGTGGCCGGCTTCGCCCAATTGCTGCGCGGCGAACTGCCCGGCGAGGCCAAGACTTGGGAAAATACCATCTCGCTGGCCGATGGTGCGCGCGGTGCCGATCCCCATGGCTGGCGGGCCGAGGCGGTTCAGCTCATGCGGGCCGCACAGGGCTTACGCTAAAGGGTAACACGTTTTCTCTTGCGCTCCCCTGATTGCACGTACAACCATTGTGCGACGCAACAGGGGGGCAGCATGCATCTGCACGGAGTAGCTCAGGCTTTATTAGTGCTTTCGGCCGTCGCGGCGATGGGATTGGCGCTGGGACAGATCAAGATCGCCGGGGTCAGGCTGGGGGTCGGCGGCGCTTTGTTCGCCGGCATCGCGCTTGGTCATTTCGGCATCGGCATGGAAGCCTCCATGTTGACCTTCGCCCGCGAATTCGGGCTGGTGCTGTTCGTCTACGCCATCGGCGTGTCGGTCGGCCCCGGCTTCTTCGAGGCCTTCAAGAAAGACGGTCTGGCGCTGAACGGCATGGCTGTCGCCATCGTGCTGTTGGGCACGCTGACGGCGGTGGGCGTCTACAAGCTGGGCGGCATCGAATTGTCGGCGGCGCTAGGCATCCTGTCGGGCGCGGTCACCAATACCCCCTCCCTGGCCGCCGGCCAGCAGGTGCTGGACCAACTGGGCGTCGCCAACGCCGGCAAGGTCATGGGCCAGGCCTATGCGGTGGCCTATCCGTTCGGCATCGTCGGCATCCTGCTCAGCATGATGGTGGTGCGCGTGACGTTCGGCCTGAACGCCAAGGCTGCCGCCAAGGATTTCGAAGCCGCCCGCGCCGCCGGCTACACGGCGGTGGAAACCGTCAACGTGGTGGTCAAGAACCCGGCGGTGGTCGGCTGCGCGCTGCGCGATCTGGACGAGTTGAAGGAAATGGGGGTGGTGCTGTCGCGCGTGCTGCACGACGGCACCCAGCACGTGGTCAGCGCCGAGGACGTGCTGGCCGAGGACGACGTGGTGCTGGCGGTCGGTCCGCGCGACAAGCTGGAACGGCTCAAGCGCCTGATCGGCCCCATCGCCGACGTGGATCTCAAGGCGATGGACACCACCGATGTGGCCTGGGAACGCATGGTGGTCACCCATGCCGGCGTGCTGGGCAAGTCGCTGGGCGAACTCAACCTGCGCGCCAACCACAACGTGGTGATCAGCCGCGTCAGCCGTGGCGATCACGATCTGGTGCCCGGCGCCCATCTCAAGCTTCAGTTCGGCGACATGCTGACGGTGGTGGGTGATCCGCAAAGCTTCGGCGCGGTGGCCAGCCTGATCGGCAACCGTTCCAAGGCACTGCAGGAAACCCAGATGATCCCGATCTTCATCGGTATCGCGCTGGGCATGCTGTTGGGGTCGCTGCCCATCGCCCTGCCGGGCTTGCCGGCTCCGGTGCAGTTGGGCCTGGCCGGCGGTCCGCTGGTGGTGGCCATCGTGCTGTCGCGCCTGGGCCACGTGGGCAAGCTGGTGTGGTTCATGCCGCCGCCGGCCAACCATATGATGCGCGATTTGGGCATCGCCCTGTTCCTGGCCGCCGTCGGCGTCAAGTCGGGCACCGGCTTCGTCGACACCCTGCTGCACGGCGAGGGCTTGCGCTGGATGGCCTTTGGCGCGCTGGTGACGTTGCTGCCGCTGCTGGTGGTCGGCATTGGCGGCTATCTGCTGACCCGCACCAACTATCTGTCGCTGTGCGGCGTGCTGGCCGGCTCGATGACCGATCCGCCGGCCCTTGCCTTCGCCCAGGGGCTGTCGTCGTCGGAAGCGCCGATCCTGGCCTATGCCACCGTCTATCCGCTGGTGATGGTGTTGCGCGTCATCTCGCCGCAGGTGGTGGCGCTGCTGCTGTGGGCCGCCTGAGCCGGCCACGAAAAAACCGCGCGGCCCGGGTGGGCCGCGCGGTCATTCGAGGAGGAGATAAGAGAAGCGTGGCGCCGCAGCATCCGGCTCTCGCTCTGTTCGTCGGTTGATGATGATCGGACTCGTCGGGCGGCGCAAGCGGCATTTGGCCTCAAATTAGGCACATTATGGTTATGCCTATAATCTAGGCTTGCGACCGCCTATATTTAGGCGTTACGCACTATCCCCACTTGCATCGTATTATGTGGGCGCTATCCTAAGGCCCGTTGCACGACTTTCGGGTGAGGCCCAATTGGCGCAGCAGGACTACGGCGAGACGGGGCGCCTCGCCGAGTTGGAGCGCGAGAATGCGGAACTCCGCTTGTTCCGCACCGTCTTCGACATGGCGTCGGAAGGCATCATCGTCACTGATGCGCAAAACCGCATCATGGCCGTCAATCCGGCTTTCACCATCATCACCGGTTTCGACGCCGAGGACGTGATCGGCCAGGCGCCCAGCGTGCTGCGGTCGGGTCTGCACGACACCGCTTTCTTCGAATCCCTGTGGGCCGACGTGGACCGCCATGGCCGCTGGGAAGGCGAGCTGTGGAACCGCCGCAAGAACGGCGAGGTCTACCGGTCGTGGTTGTCCATCGCCACCGAGCGCGACGGCCACGGCCACATCCGCCGCCACGTCGGTATCTTCCGCGACGTTTCCGAACAGCGCGACACCGCCGAGAAGCTGTGGCAGCAGACCAATTTCGACCCGCTGACCGGCCTGCCCAACCGCTCGCTGTTCCTTGATCGCCTGCTGCAGGCGCTGGTCCAGGCCGGCCGCGCCGACAAGCGCGCCGCCTTGTTGTTCCTGGGGCTGGACGGCTTCAAGAACATCAACGACACCCTGGGCCACACCATCGGCGACAAGGTGCTGGAGGAAGCGGCGCGCCGGTTCCAGAGCGCCTTGCGCCAGGGCGATACCCTGGCCCGCTTCGGCGGCGACGAATTCACCGCCGTGCTGACCGCCATCGAAACGGTGGACGAGGTCGAGCGGGTGGTACGCGCGCTGCTGGAATGCCTGGCCGAACCTTTCCTGGTCGAGGCGCACCAGATCCTGATTTCCTGTTCCATCGGCATCAGCCTGTGGCCCGGCGACGGCGAGGACGTCGAGGCGCTGATGCGCAATTCCACCAGCGCGCTACGCAAGGCCAAGGATGCCGGGCGCAACACCTTCCGCTTCTTCACCCCCAGCATGGACGCCCGCGCCC
>DATGXU010000131.1:0-10856 GCA_035298685.1 Magnetospirillum sp.
ATGGTCAGGCGGCCGAGGGCGTCGCCCCCCAGCCGCTCGAACCGCGCCAGCGTGCGGTCGGCGCCGCCTAGCCCGCTTTCAACGACATAAAAGGGATAGGCCAGCATCCATTGCTCGTCGGCGGCCAGGCCGTCGCTCGCCAATTCGACCACCCGGGCACACAGGGTTCGCAAGGACAGGTCATCGACGCGGCCGTCCAATCCGTCGCTGATGGCGGCTTGACGCAACGCGGCGACCGCCGTCCAGTCCAGCCGGCCAAGCTCGCGCCATGCGGCATCGAGATTGGCGAGCAACCCCTTTTGCAGGGCACTGGGAGCGATGGTGATTGAAGCCGCAACCACATCGCCGGCCATGTCCCACAACTCGGCATCCGCGAAATTGGCCCCAGGCGCGCGCCCCTCGATATAGGTATAGGCGGCCGAGTCCGAGAAAAGCTCCTCAAGGCCGTCATCGCGTTCCCAAGCCTCGTGGAATTGGGCCAATTCGATGCCCGGCCGCAAGCCGAAGCGAATGCGCGCATCGAGAAAATGGCAAAACTGCAGATATTCGAGATGCCCCAGCGCAGGCGTCAACGAAATGCTCTCTCCCGTGTCCACCCGTCGGGCAGTCCATCGCGGCGCGGCCAGGAACTCAAGCAAAGACGGCTCGCCCTCGGGCACGGCGATTGTCCGCTGGCCTTTGTAATCGCGCTGGCCGATTTCGACCGGCACCGCCTGCATGCGCGTGTCGCGGCCGAACATCCAGGTGAAATAGTTGCGCAAGCTGTCGAACGGACGGGCCGGCAGTGCCTGAAGCGACAGATCGGCGGGAAAACGCGCATTGGCGAACATCCGCGGCCAAATGGTCAGGCGCGTTTCCTTGAGGCCGCTCGGCCGACCGGCTTCCAGGGGGGAATTGGCGGTCAGCGCGATGAAGGCCGGAGCCGCCGCCAGCACGACGTTGAGCGCCTTCACCGCATCGCCGGGCCGCACACCGGTCGTCGGTCCGTTCTGGGCCTTGGCGTCGACTCCCACGGAATGATCCCAGCCACGGTGCCGGACCCAATAGTCATAGATCGGCTTAGGGGCACGGATGCCATGGTAATAGGCGTTGTCGATGCGCACGTCGGGATGTTGCGAGGCGTTGACCACAAAGGCACCCTCGGCGGCCAGTGCTTCAAGCACCATCGAGAGTTCCCATCGCATCAGCGCATCCAGCCGATGCAACGCCGAGGTGCCGTCCGCGGCGTTGCCGGCCGGGATCGGGCCGATGGCGCTTTCCAGATTGTTGAAGGCGTTGTCGACCGAACTGTGGATCAGCGGCGTATCGACGGCCACCGACCGGCCGTCGACGTGGGAAATTTCGGCAGGCAGGCCGCGCGCGGTTTTCAGGCGACACAGGGTTTCGAAGAACGGGCCGACGGCATGGCTGGCGCCATCGTCGCATCGAGCCACCGCCATTTCCATTTCCACGCCCAACGTCGCCATGACTGTACCTTAGTCTGTCCACCGGCGCGGCGCCGCCGAACCAAGCCGTATCGCGGTCTTGGTAACAACCGAGCGGGATCTGTTCCGAAGAAGGACAGCCTGGATGGAAATTTTCCGCGTCCGGTCAGCCGGCCAAGGCGGCAAGGGCGCTGTCGCGGTCAGGGCAGACGGTCAGGATGACCAGAAATCCGCTCATTTCGAAGACCTCGCGGACGTGATTCTGCATGCCGAAAATGACGAGCTTCCCGGCGGCGGCCTTGATCCGCTTGGCGGCGACCAGCACGACCCGCAAGCCGGCGCTCGAGATGTGGTCGAGGTTGGTGAAGTCCAGGGCCAGCCGGGCCACCCCGCCATCAAGTAGCTCGGCGACAGTGCGCTCGCCCTCGCCGGCCGAGTTGCTGTCGAGACGGCCGACAAGCGAGATGATCGTCACGTCGTCGATCTTGGAAACATTGATCGCCATGGGTCGGGAAGTTCCTGTCGTTGGAGCGGCGCAGGGTTACTGCCGGAGCGAGCAAACCGCGACCACCGCGTGCCGCCCAGGCAGAGAGGCACCTTGCCTCCGCCAATTGAGTAACCGCAGCCCCACCTGAGTTCCGCGCTCTCGCACTTTTTCCCGTTCCCGTGAACTTTCGCCGGCCAGCGGTTACCCAAATTCCGATTGGGAAAATCACCCCTGACCAATGGATTAGAAAAGGGCTTGACTATGAAAGAGGCGATGGACCGGTTGCTTGAAGATCTCTGCCGGCAGATGAATATCGACGATGCGGCCACGGTGATCGCCAGCCGCATCCTTGTGGTGGATGAACTTTCCATCTGCATCGAGGGTCGTGACGAGATCTATTCCGAGGATGTCCTGGTCTATACCGACCTGGGCGAGGTGGCCGGCGGCAATGCCGCCGAGATCATTCGCAACCTGCTGGAAGCCAACCTGATATGGGCCGGCACCGGCGGCGCCACCATCGGCCTGCATCCCGACACCAGCCACGCCATCCTGGCCTACCGAACCCCGATGGAGGGTCTGAACGGGGAAATGCTCGCGGCCGCGATCTCCCAGTTCGCCACGGTGGCGGCCTATTGGCGGAACTTCATCGCCGAGGAAGGACGTGTCGAAGGCGCCGAGGTGCCGCCCGGCCACGGCATCGCGGACATGATGCGCGTCTGAACGGCGCGGACACGATCGGAACGAGGAGAGCGAAGATGTCGAACACCATCGGCGGCGCCGCCACCGGCTACATCCACGGCAACACCACTATCGACATCGGCATCGGCGGCCAGACACCCCGGGCCGAAAGCCAGGATCACGGCAACGGCCTGGCCGAAAGCGTCCAATCCGGCATGGACAGCGTGATCCGCAATCATGCCGGCGACTTCGGAAGCATCGCCGGCGCCGCAGCCCAAGGGAGGGCAACGGCCTCGGCCAGTGCCTTCGACAAGTTCAATGAGTTGTCCCAAGCGCCCTGCAAGGGCGAGAACGGCTTCCTCGACGACGGCATCCTCAGTCGCAGTCCGGAAATCGTGGAAAAGCTCGGGATCTATCTGGACAGCATCGATTCGAACCTGTCCATCAATGAGATGAAAAGCCTGATCAATACGGGCGAACACTTGGTCAACGCCATCACCCGAGGTCAGTCGAACGGCGGCACCGTCACCCTGACGCTCGGCGGCCACACCTGCCAGCTTGAAAGCAGCATGCACACCACCCGGGCCATCTCCTGGTACCTGACCGCCAAGACCGCCGAGTTGGAGGTCAATACGGGTAAGGACCACATGGTGACCCAGGGGTCCATGCTGATGAAGGACCCGGGCAACAAGCTCTTCGATTTCCTCAACGCGGCGCCGACCAGCTACGGGCGTATTTCCAGCCACTTCAACGAACGGGTCGAGTCAAACGGCCGGCGGCCGGAGCATCGAGGCATCGAGGATTTCGACAACAAGCTTCCCGGCGGCAAGGGGAGCATCCTGTTCAACAAGCTCAAGAACGGCGAGTTGTTCATGAAGTTCGAGAGCGCCGGCTGGCCGGAGGTCTTCCGAATGTCCGGAGAGAGGGGCGCCACCAATGCCGAAAAGATCGGCAATGTCTTCCGCAATCTGGGACGCTGCATCCAGCACATCGGGCACTGGGTCACCTCCCGCTTCAACTCCAATGCGGAAGGCCCCGGCGTCCATCGCGAACACGCCCACAAGGACGGCGCCGGAGTGAAGGTGTTCAAGCCCTTCAAGAAGGTGATGGACCATATTGAAGGCGCCCACAAGGGCAACAAGGACGATCCCAAGGACATGGTCGCCAAGGCCAAGAAGATGGGGACGGCCTATATGTTCGAGGAGCTGACCAATTTGCGGGATAACATTGGCACCCATGCGCGTTTCAAGATTAAGGAAGGACACGAGAGCGATTTCGCCGAGGACTATGAAGCGGCCGAGAAATCCGTGAAAGATTTCCTCGAAAAGCAGGGACCGGACTTCGGCGTCGACCGCAAGGGCATGGAAACCCACATCAGCCTAGACACCAATCCGCTTAAAAAAGAATCCGCGTCGGCAACGGAGAACAGCACCAGCGAGCCCATCGAGACCTATCCGCCTGAAATAGCATCCGCGCCGGCAACGGAAAACCGCACCAGCGAGTCCATCGAGATCGAGGAGGCCTGACGACATGCGCCTGCCGTGCTTCGGGGCAAGCCCCGGAGCACTTCTTTTGGATCGATTTCAATCCTGAACGCACGTTGATGTGCCCGACGCAATCCAACGTCGATAGCGCATGGGATGTATAATACCATCCCGTAGGGGCATGGTCGCGATGGCGATCGAAGCTTGTCCTTGCCGCGCAACAGCAAGCCGTCATTCATCGTGCACGAAGATTGCAACCACCTGGGCAGCGATATCCTCCCACTAGCCCTCAATGCGACGGATGGCGACATGCCGCTTTCGTCTTCCGCGCCCGCGCAACCCCACCGCCGCCCGGCGTGCCCGACGTCGCACAACCAAGTGATGGATGACTTCGATCAGGTCCATGCGCTGTGGGACGAATTGGCCGATTTCGGCGCATCGCGCTGCGACGAGGCCCTGGCTCATCTCATGCAAGCCTTGCAACAGAGACTCCAGTCCAGCAACGTCACCTGGGTCGGCGCGCTCCGGCTCGACGAAGGGCCGATGGAATCGTCGGCCGGGACCGGGAACTGGCAAGCCGTCGTCAGCCGTCACCTCTGCCCTTCGTCGGCCCCGGACACCTTGGCGTGGATGGAGTCCAGGGGGAACGGTCACCCGCATGGCCTCGCCGCCTCGGATTGGCTGAAGCTGCCCAACCCGCGCCAATGCCGCATACTGGAGGGCGACAATACCCTGTGGGCAGCCTTTCCGGTCAGCGATATCGCCGTTTCCTGGTTCGGTGTCTTTCGGCAACCGGATCAGCGCCCCTTCCGCGGCGACGACAGTGACTGGCTGGCCCGTGTGCTGCGAGGCATCCTGTGGTTCCACCGCCAATTGATGCTGTCGCATGGATTGCTGCAGGCGGCCTCGCCGCTCACCCCCACCGAGCGCAAGTTGCTGCACCTGTTTCTGACCGGCTTGCCCGAGAAACTGATCGCCGAACGCCTTGAGCGCAGCCAGCACACGGTCCACGACACCATCACCTCGATCTACAGGAAATTCGGGGTCAAGAACCGGGCTTCGCTGATGGCGATCTGGTTAGGCCGCGCGACCTAGGTGTGCCGTGCGGCCACCTCCCCGACGCTCTCCAGCAGTCGCGAATCCGCCGCTCGTCGTTCGGTTCAGTCGTTCCTCCAGGTTTTTGCGATCCACGCGTAACGGGAATCATCCGTCAGACCTCGACGTCGTAATAGAGCCCGCCCGCCGTCACGTTCCGTGGCAATTCGGGCGGAGCCAGCTCCTCGGGCGCGTTGGGTGATTTCAGCCAGTCGCTACGGACAATTAACGATTTTCGACCGGCAAGGGCATCCAGAATGGCCTGCCGTGGGATGGACGGCCAGGGGCTGATCTGGGTGGAGACCAGACTGATCACGTTCTCGGGCATCATCTGCACGACGCGCCGGGGCGTGGCATTGTGGCTGCCATGGTGCGATACCTTCAGCACGTTGAGCGACCCAAGGATATCCGCCGCCTCCGGGTCGTCGAGCCAATATTGCCAATTGCCGTATTGGGCGTCGCCAGCGAACAGCATGTGGCGGCCTTCGAAGGCGAAATGGGTCACCAGGCTGGTATTGTTGATGGCCTGCTCAAGCGCGAAGGCGAGCGCCGACGGATCGGCGGCCAGCTCCTTCATCCACTTCTTGTCAGGCTTGGTCGGCAATATGTCGGTGGGGTACGAGGTGCCCTTTTGATCGACCCATTCTGGCCCGAATGGCAGCACGGGCTCGATGGCTTCCAGTTTGTCGCCCTCCATCCGGAAAAGCCGGTCGCCCTTCGGCGGGTCCATGCGCTTCAGGAAGGCCGGATCTTTCGGCGGGCCAAGGAGCTTGACCGACAAACCGGGAACCAGGCCCTGCCCATCCACCACCGCCCCGTGATGCAGGTAGCGCACCCGCCCGCCCTTGATGCCCTTGCGCAGCAACGCCAGCGCCTCGCCATTGCCCGTCAGATTCTGGGCTGCCGCCAGGGCGGCATGGACGCGCGGCTTATCATTGTGGGCCGCCATGGCGGATATGGTGTCGAGCAGAGCGGTGGCGAGTGCCGCCTGCTTCTTGCGCAGTGCGTTCGCGGCAGGATCGCCCTGGTCCTCGGTCCAGGGCAGCCAGACCTCGTCCACCGCCTCAAAATCGCGGAACTGGTCGGCGAAGTCACCGAAGCCGGAGATGTGGTCCTTGTGGGCGTGGGTCGCCACCACCAAAGCCAGACGTCCCTCGGTTTCGGCCCGGATGTCCGCGATCACGTCGCGCATCACCTTCAGATCGCCGGCGGGATGAACCCCGCAATCGACCAGCACATGCCGCTTCGGCTCTGTTGGGAAGGAGAGCAGGAAGCAGTCGCCGAAGCCGACCCGGTACATGCGGATCCGGATCGGTTTGTGCGTACGCACCGACATGATTAGCCCCCCCGATGCAAAGCTGCGAAATGGAACGCCTGACGCCAATCGTCCGGAAGGAACTGGGCCAGCGCCGATCGGTATCCGGCCAGGTCGTCGAAATTTCGCTGGCGTTTTGCGCGGGCGGCGCTGTTGACACTCTTAGTGATGACAAACTGCACCTTGCCACGATGGTCGAAGATGACGGTGGACCCGCCTCGAAATGGGAAGGTCGGGCCGTTGTCATCGTCTTCATCGTAAGGAAGCTTGCGTTGTTGCAAGAACTCCACGACGAAACTTACTGCCAACCGTCCATTGGGCGTGACCCGGTGGATCGGATGATATGACTCGACGGCGATCGCAAGTCGCGCGTCCAGACCGAGCAGCTTGGCGTTTTCCGTCGCAAAAGCATGCAGTATCTTGGCGTTCTTGGCCTGCCGTTGGGAATGGCTTCCCCATCCATCCCGGTCCCCATCGCCGAACAGGTCGAACCACAGATCCCGGCAGGGCGGCAGCGGCTGGGACGGGCGGTTCCATAGCAGGGCGTCCTGGGAAAACGACGTGACGCCCTCGGGGACGATGCCGCGGCTGAGGAAGGCCCGTATGAAGGCGTCGCGATAGCCATGGGGATCATTGGGCATCACCTCGTGGTCGGCGGTGATGACGGCCCTGAGAAACTCGCCCAACTGAATGTCCACGGGCGGGCAATAGTCAACGGCCCGGATACACATGCCAAGGACGTGCGTGGCGATACGGGTGGCCTCGTCGCACAGCCGGTTGGCGAGATCGGGGTGAAGGTCTCCGCTGGAAGCGACAGCACCCCCGATCCGGCCAATCCGCATCAGGTCGCGGGTCCGGTTGAAATAGATAGTGAAGTACGCGTCAAAAACAGCGGCGACCAGAATCGCGCCGCGATCGTGCGGCTCGCTGGTGGTGGCGAGCCTTGCGGGGTCGGGCGGACTGCCCAGCGCCGAGCGTAGGCTGCGACGATGCCCCATGGCTTCGCCGAACTGTTTGGCCAACTCCACCAGGGGGTTGCTCTCCGTCGCCTCCGCTCTGATCGATCGAGCGCCGCTGGCCGGAACGATAGTGGGGTCCAATTCCGGCCGATGAATTTGGCCGCCGGTTCGTAGAATGGTTTCCAGCACCGCGTCGCGCACGCTGAAGTGCTGCAGCAGAGCGACGATGTCGGCGAAACCTTCATGGAATGCCGCCGTATCTGGAGTACTGGCATCGGCGAAGTACCGGCGGATACCGTCGAGGCAGGCATGTGTCGTCTCGTGGACGATGATATCGTGGGAGAGGCAGGTGAAGACCGTCTGCCCCGGCATGATATCGCCGGCCTCCTCGGCACTGGCGCGGAAATAGCCGAACAACAGCGCCCGGAGCTTATGGTCGTAAAAGGCGTTGGCTTGCTGGAAGGCGTGGGGGAAGATGCGCAGTGACGACCTCAAGGGGGCGTCTCGTCGCATCGAGCTGCGTCGCCACTTCAGCGGACGTCCCAGCGCCCGCTCGAAAGCGTCGATGGTGCGCATAGCAACCGCATACACCATCTGCTGGTGAAAGCGGGGGTCCGCCTCGCTGGGGGGCAGGCCCCCGGCAAGCAGAACCGCCGGGTGATCCAGGTCAACCGGAAGGTAATAGCAGTCGTTGCTGGCGTCGTAATCGATGACGGCTATCTGTCGCCCGACCGGTCCCTGTTGCAATGGTTCGTAGGGCACGTGAACGGTCATGTGGTTCCCAGCCCGGCGCCCCCGGCTGGGATCGAAGGCATAGACCGCCAGCGGCCGATTCGTCGGCATGGCATAATCGCGCTTGGCCATTCTCGCCCCCTCCCCCCCCCCACAGAGTTCAGACGCCGGACGTGGCGTAAGGAAATCCCTTCGGCTGCGCCAACTTGCTGTCAAAGTACGTACGCAAGGCTGCGTCGCAGACAGCGTAGCCCCAGTTGATGAGCCGCTCCTGCGTGGTGGCGTTCAACGCCTTGAGACGCGTCGGCACGGCAGCCAGTTCGGCCGTGTGTGCGGCCGGGCACGGCAGATCGGCGCGGCATGTGTAGTCCGAAAACTCGTTGCGGATACTCCAGAACGCGCCCTGCCGTGTACCCTCGGCAAAAGAACCGACGATCTGCCGCATCCGCAAATTACGGACCTGATTGTCAATCAGGTCGAGGACACGATAGGAGTGCCGCGCCCAATCCTCGTGGGGGTCGTCATCGGGTTTCATTCTTCCGCCGCCATCGCTGACGAACACCGTTTTCATCCGTCTCCAGATGGTTTCAAGACCCAGATTGTCGTAAACGCCGCCATCCGTTAGCACGGCCTTCTGGGTGAAAGGCGGGCGGCAAAGATCCTCCCCACCCACTGGTGCGACGTTGAACCCGCTCAAATCAATGGTCAAAGGCGACAGGACGGGCGGAAAAGCCGAGGACGCCGCAACCGCGAGGGCAAGCCGGAGTGTTGGCTTTTCGACCCTTCCAACGCGCCAATCGGCCATGTAGGGGCGCGAGAAACGCCACAGCGCGCCAGACTGCACACTGGTCGCATTGATCACAAAGCGCGGCGACTGGGGCAAGTCTTGCAAGGTCGCGCCCTTGAACAATATCTCGTCATAGGCGGCGGCGATGTGCTCTCCAATGGTCCCCGGAAGAAAGATGCCGCCGATGATGGCCTTGCGGTCGAGGGTGCGATCGGCAAGCGCCCGCACTGGACCAACAACTAACGGCACGAAATCATCTTGGATTTTGTCGGGGACGAAGCTTAGTTCGGACCAAGCAAGGGCCAACGTCGCGGCGGTGATCGAGCCGCCAGAGACGCTCGAAAACCGGGTTATTTGGCCCAGCAGGTTCGCCTCATAAAGCCGCCACAGCGTCCCGAGATGGAAAAGCATGGCGCGGTAACCGCCGCCGGACAGGCAAAGGCCGGGTCCCGCCTCCACGGTTCCAGTCCAGGGCACTCCTTCGCCGATAGGTTCTTCCATTGTGGTCATGTTCCGCCCGCATGTTGTAGCTGAACAAGCCCGGATGATGCCACGCACACTAAAAAGTGTAAAATATCAAATGACGTTCCAAAAAGGTTGGTTTCAACGCGCTTCGGGCATCAGAGCTGGCCCGGTCCGTTTGGACAGTTTGGCGGCGTTGTTAAGCAATTTCCCGGTTCATGATCATGCCGCCAGTGCGCTGGTGGTCACCATGGCCGGGGCATGCCCCGGCCATGGTGGGTCACGTCCCGTTGAGTGGTGTAGCAGCGTTTGCCTGGGGATGATGACGCAGGGCGCGGAGCGCCCGGAGGCATCATTCCCAGGCGGCCCCGAAGCCGGGGTGGTCATCGTCGATCTTCGGTAGGGTTTGGTTGCGACGTCAACCGAGCCAAGGACCAGAACGATGACCAACGAGATGATGAGCCTTCGTGGCCTGCTGGAAAAGAGCGCCGATGCCGATCTTCTGCGCGAGATGATCGGCTTTGCCGCCGAGCGCCTGATGGAACTGGAGGTGGCTGCGCTGACCGGCGTCGGGCATGGCGAGCGCAATCCCGCCGGGCGTCTGACCCACCGCAACGGCTACCGTGATCGCGACTGGGAGACCCGGGCGGGAACGGTGGAACTCCGCATTCCCCGCCTGCGCAAGGGCAGCTACCTGCCGTGCTTCCTGGAGCCGCGCCGGATGGCGGAAAAGGCGCTGACCGCCGTGATCCAGGAGGCCTATGTCCAGGGCATCTCGACGCGGGCGGTCGACGACCTGGTCAAGGCCATGGGCATGACCGGCATCTCCAAGAGCCAGGTCTCGCGCCTGTGCGCCGAGATCGACGGCAAGATCGCCACTTTCCTGGAACGGCCCATCGAGGGCGACTGGCCCTATGTCTGGCTCGACGCCACCTATGTGAAAGTGCGCCAGGACGGCCGCATCGTCAGCGTGGCGATGACCATCGCGGTGGGCGCCAACACCGCCGGACGGCGCGAGGTGCTGGGCATGGCCATCGGCCCGTCGGAGGCCGAAACTTTCTGGACTGATTTCCTGCGCAAATTGGCCCGGCGCGGCCTGCGCGGCGTCAAGCTGGTGGTGTCGGACGCCCACGAGGGATTGAAGGCCGCCATCGCCAAGGTGCTCAACGCCACTTGGCAGCGCTGTCGCGTCCACTTCATGCGCAACGTGCTGGCCCATGCCGGAAAGCAGGGCCGCCGCGTCGTCTCCGCCTTCATCGGCACCGCCTTCGCCCAGGAAACAGCCCCCGCAGGCCCATCGCGCCAAGCTGCACTCGACCAATCCCATCGAGCGCCTCAACGGCGAGATCAAGCGCCGCCGGCAGGAAGGCCAGTTCCGCTTGTCCAATGGGGCCCAGCTTGGGGCGCAGTTTGTCGGCCCGGACCGCCTCGCG
>DATGXU010000132.1:0-5142 GCA_035298685.1 Magnetospirillum sp.
GTCAGCCCGACGTCGCCCGACGGCTGCAGCCACACCTGCCCGAAGGCCGAGGCCAGATAATATTCGACCGTGCCGTTGCCGAACTCGCCCAGCGTTTCGGCGAACAGCACCGCCGGCTTGCCGCTGGCGCGGAAGCGGCCGACCGCGTCGCGGATTTCCTGCGCCCGGCCGATGCCCATGCTGGCATGGCCGACGGTGGCGAACAGGCCGACCACGCGCGGATCGGCGGCGGCGCGGTCGATGGAATCGACCACGTCGCGGGTGATGTAGACGTCCTCGCCCATCAGCGCGGCGAAGGGGTCGCGCGCGGCGGCGTCCTTGAACTCGTTCTCAAGGTCCAGCGTCAGCAGCATGTGCTTGGGCAGCGTCGGCTCGACCTTGCCGTGAAGGCTGACCGCCCCCCAGATGGCGAGCCCCAGCCCGGCCACGAAGAACAGGCCGACCACGGCCAGGGTGCCAATGATGATTCGTGCGAGGCGGCGCATGGGCAGGACTTCCTTTTGGTTTCAAACGGCCCTGCCCTTGGGTGTAAGCGCGCTCGGGCGAGCGGTCAACCCTCCCCCACGCCGCCGCGACGTGGGGGAACGGAATCAGGCGGCCCCCAGCGGGGTGATTTCCGCCTCGATGCGCGAGCGGGCGGTACGCCGGACCCGCTCGAGATCATAGGTCATCTGGACGTCCAGCCAGAAGCGGTCGGAAGTGCCGAAATAGTGGGAAAGCCGCAACGCCGTGTCGGCGCAGACCGCCCGGCGGCAATCCACAAGCTCATGAACGCGGTCGAACGGCATGTTCAGGTCGCGCGCCAAGCGGGCCACGTCCACGCCGGCGGGCTTCAGGAATTCCTCACGCAGGATCTCGCCCGGATGGATATTGGGGCGGGTATTCAGCATCGGCAGTCCTCCTCCCGTTTTTTCTGCTGCGGACCGGCGGCCGCCACCGCCGAAATCCGAGGCCCGGAACATCGCTGAATCCGCCCCGGCACTCAACGGGACGTCTGCGGTAGACGCGGGTTTCCGGAGTATGACCGATGGGAGGGGGATGACGGGCCGCATCGGGATTCCGCCGCCCGCGATTGACGCGGCGGGCCGGCGTCCTTATGCTCCCGCCCCTTCTGGACCCGGATTATTCCATGAGTCGTATCGCCGCATCGCTGTTGGTCTTGTTCGCCCTTGCCGCGCCGGCTTGGGCCGCCGACGAGATTCGCCCCGTCGCCCAGGTGCCGCTGCTGCCCCTGGCCGAAGAGGTGCCGGCCGATATCGACACGCTGATCCGCACGTTGTGGCGGACCTATTACAATACGGGAGCCGAGAGCTCGTTCGGCCGCGACAGCGTGCGCGTGGGCCGCGTCGACCTTGATGGCGACGGCAGCAGCGAACTGGTGCTGATGATCGACGCCCCCGCCTGGGAGGCCGGTCCCGGCAGCCCCTTCGTCGTCACCCAATGGCGCAACAAGCGTTGGGTGCCGGTGGGCTGGGGCTGGGGCGACGAAGACACCGTGTTCGCCACCACCGAAGTGCTGGGCGGCTGGCGCAGCATCGACACCGGCAAGCTGCTGCTGCGCTGGGTCGGCCGCGAATACCGCTACGAGGAAAAGCCGCAGTAACGACGCCCGGGCCGGCGCCTCAGCCGCCGCACTGGGCGCGGTGGCGCAGCAGGTGGTCGGCCAGGGTGACCGCCATCATGGCTTCCGCCACCGGCACGGCGCGGATGGCGACGCAGGGATCGTGGCGGCCCTTGGTGATGACCTCGATGTCGTTGCCGTGACGATCCACGCTTTTCTTGGGGATCAAAATCGAGCTGGTGGGCTTGACCGCCATGCGCAGCACGATGTCCTGGCCGGTGGAGATGCCGCCCAGGATGCCGCCGGCATTGTTGGACAGAAAGCGCACGCGACCGTCCTCGCCCATGCGCATTTCGTCGGCGTTGTCCTCGCCCGACAGCTGGGCGGCCAGGAAGCCGGCGCCGATTTCCACGCCCTTGACGGCGTTGATGCTCATCATCGCCTTGGCCAGGTCGGCATCCAGCTTGTCGTAGACCGGGGCGCCCAGGCCCACCGGCACACCCGAGGCCACCACCTCGACCACGCCGCCGATGCTGGAACCCGCCTTGCGGACGCCGTCCAGGAACTCTTCCCATTGGGCCACGGTGTCGGCATCGGGGCACCAGAACGGATTTTCCGTGCGCACGTCCCAATTCCAGCGGCCGGGATCGATGGCGTGCGGCCCCATCTGCACCATGGCGCCGCGAATCTGCACGCCGCCGGGAACCAGATGGTCCAGCACCACCCGCGCCACCGCGCCGGCGGCCACCCGCATGGCGGTTTCGCGCGCGCTGGAACGCCCGCCGCCGCGATAGTCGCGCAGGCCGTATTTCTGTTCATAGACCCAATCGGCATGACCGGGACGGAAGGTGTCCTTGATCTCGCCGTAATCCTTGGACCGCTGGTCGGTGTTCTCGATCAGCAGGCCGATGGAGGTGCCGGTGGTCACCCCCTCGAACACGCCGGACAGGATCTTCACCTGATCGGGCTCGCGCCGCTGGGTGGTGAAGCGGTTCTGGCCGGGCTTGCGCGCGTCCAGCCAGGGCTGGATGTCCGCTTCGGTCAGCGGCAACCGGGGCGGCACACCGTCGATCACGCAGCCGATGGCCGGGCCATGGCTTTCGCCGAAGGTGGTGAAACGGAAGGTGTGGCCGAAGCTGTTGCCGGACACGGGCGCGCCCTTTCTGGTTCAAAAATACGTCACCCCCGCCGAAGCGGGGGTCCATGGCATGGATTCCCGCCGGGGCGGGAACGACGGAACAGGATCAGTCCTTGGCCACCGAAATGTCGGGGGCGTCCACCGCCTTCATGCCGACCACGTGATAGCCGCTGTCCACGTGGTGGCATTCGCCGGTCACGCCCGAGGACAGGTCGGACAGCAGGTACAGGCCCGAACCGCCCACGTCGCCCAGGGTGACGTTGCGCTTGAGCGGGCTGTTGTATTCGTTCCACTTCAGGATATAGCGGAAATCGCCGATGCCCGAGGCGGCCAGGGTCTTCATCGGACCGGCCGACAGCGAGTTGACGCGGATGTTCTGCTTGCCCAGGTCCACGGCCAGATAGCGCACGCTGGCTTCCAGCGCGGCCTTGGCCACGCCCATCACGTTGTAGTGCGGCATCACCCGCTCGGCGCCGTAATAGGTCAGCGTCAGCAGCGAGCCGCCATCCGTCATCAGGTCGGCGGCGCGGCGGGCGACCGAGGTGAACGAGAACACCGAGATGTGCATGGTGTTCAGGAAGTTATCGAGCGTGGTGTCGGCATAGCGGCCGCGGAGCTGGTCCTTGTCGCTGTAGCCGATGGCGTGGACCACGAAGTCCAGCTTGCCCCATTCCTTCTTGATGGTTTCGAAGACCGCGTCGATCGAGGCCTCGTCACCCACGTCGCAGGGCAGCACCAGGTTGGAGCCGGCTTCCTGCGCCAGCGGGCGCACGCGCTTCTCCAGCGCCTCGCCCAGATAGGTGAAGGCCAGCTCGGCACCCTGGGCGCGCACGGCCTTGGCGATGCCCCAGGCGATGGAGCGGTCGTTGGCGACGCCCATGATCAGGCCCTTTTTACCGGCCATCAGGGGAGTGGGAGCGGTCATGCGATCCTCTTTGCGTAATGCTATGGTGGGGCCTGTAAAGGCGGGCGGCATCCTACACGAAAGCGAACGGGGGGCAAAGGTGGAGAGAAACACAAGTTATATACGGGACGGCAAGGCCCACGCCGCCATCCTGGAAGCGCGGGTCCGAACCCGCAAGCTTGCCAGTTTCGCCCGCTATGCGGCGGCCCGCTACCGCAAGGACAACGCCTCGCGCATGGCGGCGGCGCTCAGCTACACCTCGCTGTTGTCGCTGGTGCCGCTGTTGGCCATCGCCCTGGCCATGCTGGCGGCGTTTCCGGTTTTCGATTCGGTGCGCAAGGATCTGCTGGGCATGGCCTTCCAGAACCTTGTGCCCGCCATCGGCTCGGTGGTGCAGGAGCAGCTGAACCGCTTCATCGCCAATGCCGGCCGGCTGACCGCCGCCGGCGTGGTCGGCCTGGCCTTCACCGCGGTGATGCTGCTGGTCACCATCGAGGGGTCGTTCAACCTGATCTTCCGCGTGGCGCGCGAGCGCACCATCCTGTCCAAGATCCTGGTGTACTGGACCGGGGTGACGCTGGGGCCGCTGATGATCGGCGCCGCCTTTTCCCTGCAGGGGTACATGACGGCGGTCAACAAGTGGCAGGTCACCCAGGCGGTCAGCCCCATTCTGTCGCTGCCGGTGCCGTTCCTGCTGACGGTGCTGGCCTTCACCGGGCTGTTCGCCGCCATTCCCAATCGCCGGGTGCGGCTGAAGGACGCGCTGGTCGGCGCGGCGGTGGCGGCGGTGCTGTTCGCCTTTTTGCGCTGGGGCTTCGGCTATTACGTCACCAGCTCGAAGGCCTATACCAGCCTGTACGGCGCGGTGGCCGCCGCCCCCATCTTCCTGTTCTGGATGTTCCTGTCGTGGGCGGTGGTGCTGGTGGGCGCCGAGGTCACCGCCGCCCTGCCCGAATGGCGCGCCGGCCACCACGAGGCCACCCTGCGCGCCCAAGGCGCCCGCCGCCTGACCCTGGCGCTTGAGGTTCTAGCCCTGCTGCTGAAGGCGCTGATGGACAATTCCAAGGGAATGAGCCGCCGTGACCTGCTGGAGGCCACCGCCGTCGCCGAACGCGACTTGACCGCCGTGCTGCACCGCCTGTGCGCCGCCGGCTTCGCCGCCCCGCTGGCCGGCAGCCGCTATCTGCTGGCGCGCGATCTGGACAGCACCACCCTGGACGACCTGATCGTGACGCTGGAACTGGAAGTGGCGCTGGACGACGGCGTTGCCGCCGGCTCGCCCTGGCGCGCCCGCATCGAGCCGCTGATCGAGGCGGCGCGCGGCACCCACAAGGCCAGCCTGGCGGTGCCGCTGAAACCGCTGCTGACGGCGACGCCGGAATAGGCTGCGGGACAGAGCCGTGCACACGCGCTATCATCCACCCTTATGAAACCGCGCCGTCTTCGCCGCCTGCCCCTGATCCTGATCCTGCTGGCCGTGCTGGCGGGCGGCGGCGTGCTGCTGGCGCGCAGCGGTGTGCGCGAGTTGGAGCTGACCAC
>DATGXU010000133.1:0-2022 GCA_035298685.1 Magnetospirillum sp.
CCCCACGGCCCCTATTGGGGCGTGGTCCTCAACGCCGGCATCGCCCGCGACACCGCCTTTCCCGCCATGACCGACGACGATTGGGACCAGGTTCTCGACACCAATCTGGATGGTTTCTACAACGTGCTGCGGCCGACGGTGATGCCCATGGTATCGGCGCGCAAGGGCGGCCGCATCGTCACCTTGTCGTCGGTTTCAGGCATCGCGGGCAACCGTGGGCAGGTCAACTACTCGGCGGCCAAGGCCGGCATCATCGGCGCGACCAAGGCGTTGGCGCTGGAACTGGCCAAACGCTCGATCACGGTGAATTGCGTGGCGCCGGGCCTGATCGACACCGGCATGATCGCCGACGTTCCCTTGGACGAGGCCATGAAGCTGATCCCCATGCGCCGCGTCGGCCAACCCGACGAGGTGGCGGGGTTGGTGGCGTTTTTGTGTTCCGACGCCGCCTCGTACATCACGCGGCAGGTGATTTCGGTGAACGGGGGAATGGTCTGATGCGCAGGGTGGCTGTTACCGGCATGGGCGGCATCACCGCCCTGGGACACGACTGGCCCACCATCGGCGCCGCGCTGCGCCAGGGACGCACCGCCATCCGTTCCATGAGCCCGGACTGGGATCGGTTCGAGGGCGTCAACACCCGCCTGGCCGCCCCGGTGACCGATTTCGCCATTCCCGACCATTGGCCGCGCAAGAAAATCCGCACCATGGGCCGCGTGGCCCGCATGGCCGTGGCCGCCGCCGAATCCGCGCTCACGGATGCGGGATTGCTGGACGACGCCATTCTGACCAGCGGCCGGGCGGGCGCGGCCTTCGGCTCGTCGTTCGGCAGCCCGGATTCGGTGCTGGGCTTTTACGAACTCAAGATGAGCGGCAAGTCCCGCAACCTCAACGCCACCACCTACATCCAGATGATGAGCCATACGGCGCTAGTGAATCTGGGCCTGTTCTTCGGTCTTACGGGGCGAATGGTTCCCACGTCCAACGCCTGCGCCTCGGCCAGTCAGGCCATCGGCTTCGCCGCCGAAGCCATTCGCTGGGGCAAGGCCGATGTGATGATCGCCGGCGGGGCCGAGGAACTGGACATCACCGATTCCGCGGTGTTCGACACCCTTTTCGCCACCTCGACCCGCAACGCCACCCCCCATCTCAGCCCGCGCCCGTTCGACCGGGATCGCGATGGTCTGGTGATCGGCGAAGGCGCCGCCGCCCTGATCCTGGAAGATTACGACCGCGCCAAGGCCCGGGGCGCCACCATCTATGCCGAGGTGGCGGGCTTCGCCACCAACGCCGACGGCAGCCACGTCACCCAGCCGCAGCCTGAAACCATGGAAATCGCACTTCGGCAGGCGCTCGAGGATGCGGGCGTCGACAGCGGCGCCATCGGCGTGGTCAACGGCCACGGCACCGCCACCGAAGGCGGCGACATCGCCGAAGCGGCGGCCACGGCCGCCGTGTTCGGCCCCCGCATTCCCATTCATTCCCTGAAAAGCTATTTCGGCCATTCCCTGGGGGCGTGCGGCGCCATCGAGGCCTGGCTGGGCATCCAGATGATGCGCGAGGGCTGGTGCTGCCACACCGCCAATCTGGACAACGTCGATCCACGCTGCGCCGAAATGGACTACATCCAGGGCGCGGCGCGCCGGATCGACACCGAATACATGATGAGCAACAACTTCGCCTTCGGCGGCATCAACGCCTCGCTGATCTTCCGCCGCGCCCCCTGACCGGCAACGGCGCTGCCCGCAGCGAGGGCGGCTACTACGGTGTTCTTCGGGGTGCAGTCCAAGGCGCTTGCATAAACGCCAGGCGGTACCCTTGGTGAAAAACATCGACGAGTTGCGCTCTGAATGGTGGGGGGCACGATCTACACCAATTCCGACCAGCCCGCATGCTTCATGCTGCGGTCCGCGCTTTGGCGTCTCGGGATATAAACGGGGCGCTTATTGGCTGGCCCCCGCAGCCTACGACCAAGACGAATTTCGGGAAGCGTGGGCGCGGCTCCGAACTTCAAGCGCGTGA
>DATGXU010000134.1:0-1612 GCA_035298685.1 Magnetospirillum sp.
CGGCGCGGCGGCGGCCATCGTCGGTGCCGACATGGCGCCGCGTCTGCTGGCCGCCCGCGAAGGCGCGCCCCTGCTGAACGCCGTGCTGGTTGCCGACCGCGCCCCCGTCGACTGCATCGAGATGTGGAGCGCCATGGAAGCGGCGTCGGATGTGTTCGCGCCGCTGGTGACCGGCGCCGACGACGCCGCCCTGCTGTTCTATCCCGAACACGCCTGCGGCAAGCCGGCGGGCGCGCTGCACGCCCACCGCGCGCTGCCGGGCAACCTGCCCCCGGTCGAGCTGGCGCTGGGTTTCTTTCCGCAATCGGGCGACATCCTGTGGACCCCGGCCGAGTGGATGGGGTTCGAGGGCTTGATGTGGGCGGTGCTGCCGGCCTGGCACCACGGCGTGCCGGTGGTGGCCGGGCCGTTGGGCCAAAGCCCCGAGCAGCAATTGGCCTTGATGGGGCGCCACGGCGTGCGCGCCATCTATGCCCCCCCGGCCCGCCTGCTGGTGCTGGCCCAGGCGGCGCAGACCGCCCCCCACCCGATTCCGCGCGCGCTGGCCACCGGTCCGGCGCCGCTGGACCAGACCCGCCATGATCTGGTGGCGCGCGTGTTCGGCGTGCCCGCCCATGAAATCTGGGGCGTGGTGGAGACCGGCGCGGTGGCCGCCAACAATTCCGCCCTGATGGAACAGCGCCCGCAATCGCCCGGCCGTGCCTCGCCTGGCGTCACGGTCGAGGCGGTGGATGCCGGCGGCCGCCCCGTGCGTGCCGGTGAACGCGGCATGCTGGCGCTGGCACCGGGGGCGCCCGGCGCCTATCTCGCCCATTGGAACGCCACCGAGCCGCTGCGCTCGCGCCTGCCGTCGGGCTGGCTGATGACCGGCCAGGTGGGCAGCCGCGACCTGGACGGCTATCTGTGGCCCGACCAGATGCCCGCGCCGGCCGGCACGGTGATGGTGGACGGCCTGCCGGTGGTGCTGGACGAAGTGCAGGCCGCCCTGGCCCGCCACCCCAAGGTGGCGGCGGCCGGCGTGGTCGGCCTGGGCGACGGCGAGATGAAGGCGTTCGTGGTGCCGGCAGCGGGCGGCGGCGCCGACCTGACGCTGGCGCGCGAGCTTCAGACCCACGTCGCCACCCGTCGCGCCGCCCACGAGGTGCCGCGCCGCATCGAATTCGTCGAAACGCTGCCCACCGGCGACGAGGGTATCGTGGCCCGCGACGAGCTGCTGAACCGTCCCATCCGGCTGGACGCGCCGGACCCCGGCGAGCGGCTGTGGCCGCGCTGACGAGGTAACCACCCGTCCGCAGCGGTCCGGCACGCCCATATGTGGCCTGGGGCACTGCGAGAGGCGGCATGGCGGCGACGGCGTTGCGCATTCTCGGCATCGTGATCGGCGTGCTGGTGGCGCTGGCGGCCATTGCCGTGGCGCTGGTGGTGTTCGTGCTGGACTGGAACTGGCTGCGCGGGCCGCTGGGCGAACGCGCCACGGCGGCGCTGGGCCGGGGCGTGGCTATCCAGGGTCCGCTGCGCGTCCAATGGGGACGCATCACCTCCATCCATGCCGAGGCGGTGCGCGTCGGCAACCCGCGCTGGGCCAGGCAGCCCGACATGGCCCGCTTCGACG
>DATGXU010000135.1:0-7943 GCA_035298685.1 Magnetospirillum sp.
GGCGATCCACGTGTTTCCGCGAAAAGTCTATTGGCAACAATGGGTGGGGCGCCCGCACGTGGATGCCCGCGTCAAGCGCGGGCATGACGGCTTCCGGGATGGTAAGGGGGCCGCCTCCCCGCTAATCCGCGATGAACCAAAGAAAAACCCCCGCCGGTGTCCCGGCGGGGGCAGAGGTTCGAGCTCTCTTATTATTAAGCTCTTAAACCGCGACCTTGTCGGCAACGTCGCGGAACGTGGCGATCTGGTCGAAGTTCATGTAGCGATAGATGTCGGCGGCCTTGGCGTTGACCACGGTCACCTGCTCCATGTACTCGGCCGGGGTCGGGATCTTGCCCATCAGCGCGCACACGGCGGCCAGTTCGGCCGAACCCAGATACACGCGGGTGTCGATGCCCAGACGGTTGGGGAAGTTGCGGGTCGAGGTGGACATGGCGGTCGAGCCCTTGCGGACCTGAGCCTGGTTGCCCATGCACAAGCTGCAGCCGGGCATTTCCATGCGGGCGCCGGCCTTGCCGAGAACGCTGTAATAGCCTTCTTCGTTCAGGATCAGGGCGTCCATCTTGGTCGGCGGGGCGATCCACAGGCGGGTCGGAATGTCCGACTTGCCGTCCAGAACCTTACCGGCGGCACGGAAGTGGCCGATATTGGTCATGCACGAGCCG
The DNA here is from genome assembly GCA_035298685.1 of Magnetospirillum sp. Taxonomy (GTDB): domain Bacteria; phylum Pseudomonadota; class Alphaproteobacteria; order Rhodospirillales; family Magnetospirillaceae; genus Magnetospirillum. The sequence goes on from DATGXU010000135.1 coordinate 666, forward strand.
ATGAACACCTCGTCGATCTTGTCGCCGGCCACTTCGGACAGCAGCTTGACGTCGTCGGGATCGTTCGGGCAGGCGACGATCGGTTCACGCACGTCGGCCAGATCGATCTCGATGACGGCGGCGTAATCGGCGTCGGCATCGGGCTCCAGCAGCTGCGGGTTGGCGATCCAGGCTTCCATGGCCTTGATGCGGCGACCCAGGGTGCGGGCGTCCTCGTAGCCCTCGGCGATCATCCACTTCATCAGGGTGATGTTCGAGCGCATGTACTCGATGATCGGTTCCTTGTTCAGCCGCACGGTGCAGGCGGCGGCGGAACGTTCGGCCGAGGCGTCGGACAGCTCGAACGCCTGCTCGACCTTGAGGTCGGGCAAGCCCTCGATCTCGAGGATGCGGCCGGAGAAGATGTTCTTCTTGCCCTTCTTCTCGACCGTCAGCAGGCCCTGGCGGATGGCGTACAGCGGGATGGCGTTGACCAGATCACGCAGGGTGACGCCCGGCTGCAGGGTGCCCTTGAAGCGGACCAGCACCGATTCCGGCATGTCCAGCGGCATGACGCCGGTGGCGGCGGCAAAGGCCACCAGGCCCGAACCGGCCGGGAACGAGATGCCGATGGGGAAGCGGGTGTGCGAGTCGCCGCCGGTGCCCACGGTGTCGGGCAGCAGCAGGCGGTTCAGCCACGAGTGGATGACGCCGTCACCGGGACGCAGGGCGACGCCGCCACGGGTCGAGATGAAGCCCGGCAATTCCTTGTGGGTCTTGACGTCGACCAGCTTGGGATAGGCGGCGGTATGACAGAAGGACTGCATGACCAGATCGGCCGAGAAACCCAGGCAGGCCAGGTCCTTCAGCTCGTCGCGGGTCATCGGGCCGGTGGTGTCCTGCGAGCCCACGGTGGTCATCTTGGGTTCGCAATAGGTGCCCGGACGCACGCCCTTGCCCTCGGGCAGGCCACAGGCGCGGCCGACCATCTTCTGGGCCAACGAGAAACCCTTGCCCGAATCGGCGGGCACGCCGGGCAGGCGGAACAGGGTGCTGGGGGCCAGGCCCAGGGCCTCGCGGGCCTTGGCGGTCAGGCCGCGGCCGATGATCAGCGGAATACGGCCGCCGGCACGCACTTCGTCGAAGATCACGTCGGACTTGACGGTGAATTCGGCGATGACCTTGCCGTCCTTCAGGGCCTTGCCCTCATAGGGACGCAGCTCGACCACGTCGCCCATGTTCATCTGGCCCACATCCAGCTCGATGGGCAGGGCGCCGGCGTCTTCCATGGTGTTGTAGAAGATCGGAGCGATCTTGGTGCCCAGGCAGACGCCGCCGAAACGCTTGTTCGGGACGAACGGAATATCCTCGCCGGTGAACCACAGCACCGAGTTGGTGGCGGACTTGCGCGAGGAGCCGGTGCCGACCACGTCGCCCACATAGGCGACCAGGTTGCCCTTGGCGCGCAGCTCTTCCAGGAACTTGACCGGGCCGCGAACGCCGGCCTCTTCCGGCTCGATGCCGGGGCGCGGGTTCTTCAGCATGGCCAGGGCATGCAGCGGAATGTCGGGGCGGCTCCAGGCGTCGGGGGCCGGCGACAGGTCGTCGGTGTTGGTCTCGCCGGTCACCTTGAAGATGGTGACGGTCAGCGACGCCGGAACCTCGGGACGCGAGGTGAACCATTCGGCGTCGGCCCACGACTGGACCACCGCCTTGGCGTTGGCGTTGCCCTTGTCGGCCAGTTCCTTGACGTCGTGGAAGTAATCGAACACCAGCAGGGTCTTCTTCAGACCCTCGGCGGCCACGGTGCCGATTTCGGCGTCGCCCAGCAGCTCGATCATCGGCTTGATGTTGAAGCCGCCCAGCATGGTGCCCAGCAGCTCGACCGCCTTGGCGCGGGAAATCAGCGGCGACTTGACCGCACCCTTGGCCACGTCGGCCAGATAGGCGGCCTTGACCTTGGCGGCGTCGTCCACGCCGGCGGGAACGCGATAGGTGATCAGGTCGACCAGAGCCTGCTCTTCGCCCTTGGGCGGGTTCTGCAGCAGGGCGATCAGCTCTTCGGTCTGCTTGGCAGAGAGCGGCAGGGGGGGAATCCCGAGGGCGGCACGCTCGGCGACATGCTGGCGATAGGCTTCAAGCACGGACATCCTCCGCAGGGCTGAATGGGGAAGCGATTAACCAGCCCCGTCGCCGGTCAGGACGAGAGAGCCAGATGCGCCTGCGCTTACACCATAAAATCGCGCGCGAGTCCAGAGCTGACTATCCATTCGGGCGGGGAAGCCACCACCCACCCCGTCCGGGACAATCGGCGGGCAGCCCAAAAAATCGCCACATTCAAGCACTTTCATTGGTCCCACCAGAAAGACCCCCCTGGCGCCGCCGTCCGATCCCCCGGACTCAATCGGCCGGCGGCAAAGGGTTTTTCGGCGGCCGGCGCGTTTCCCCCCGACGCGCCGGCCATTTTGCGCCCGCCTCACGGGGCTTGGAAATGGCGGCCAACGTCGAACGTCCCTTCCGACAAGGCGCAACTTCTGCCATACAGCCGGTATGGCTTTCGATCCCGCACCTCCGCCGTTCATCGGCCGATCCCTGGGCTGCATCCGCGGCGGCCGCGCCGTGTTCGCCGGGCTGGATTTCCGCGTCGCCCCCGGCGACGCCCTGGTGCTGCTGGGGCCCAACGGGTCGGGCAAGTCCAGCCTGCTGCGGGTGATGGCCGGGCTGTTGCGGCCGACCGTGGGGCAGGTGCTGTGGGGCGAGGTGCCGGCGGTGGACGAACCCGAGGCCCATGCGGCGCGCACCCATTACGTCGGCCATCACGACGCCATCAAGCCGGTGCTGTCGGTGGCCGAGAATCTGCGCTTCTGGGCCCGCCTGCACGAACCGCACGCCGCCACCGCCGCCCGCGCCGTCGATGGCGCGCTGAAATGCTTCGGCCTCGGCCATCTGCGCGACGTGCCGGGCAAGATGCTTTCCGCCGGTCAGAAGCGGCGCACCAATTTGGCCCGGCTGCTGGCGGCGCCGTCGCCGCTGTGGCTGCTGGACGAACCCACCACCGCGCTGGACAAAGGCTCCATCAAGGTGCTGGAAGGCGTGATGGCGGCGCACCGTGCCGCCGGCGGCATGGTAGTGCTGTCCACCCACCAGGACGTGGACCTGCCCGGCGCGCGCGAATTGCACCTGGACGACTTCACGCCCGACAGCTGGGGGGACGAGGAATGATCCGCTTCCTCGAGGTCATCCGCCGCGACCTGCGCCTGGCGCTGCGCCAGGGCTCGGACAGCATCATGGTGGTCACCTTCTTCGTGCTGACCGTGGTGCTGTTCCCCTTTGGCATCGGCCCGGAATCCGGCGTGCTCGAGCGGGTTGCCGCCGGCGTGCTGTGGGTGACGGCGCTTTTGGCCTCGCTGCTGTCGCTGGACCGCCTGTTCCAGACCGATTACGAAGACGGCTCGCTGGAACTGCTGGTGCTGACGCCGACGCCGCTGGAAGTGGTGGTGATCGCCAAGGTCGCCGCCCACTGGCTGACCACCGGCCTGCCGCTGCTGGTGGCGGCGCCCATCCTGGCCGTGCTGTTGCACATGAATGCCGACGGCTTCGCCGCCCTGCTGCTGACCATGCTGATCGGCACCCCCATCCTGTCGCTGATCGGCGGCATCGGCGCCGCCCTGGTTTTGGGCGCCCGGCGTGGCGGCGTGCTGCTGTCGCTGCTGATCCTGCCGCTTTATGTGCCGGTGCTGATTTTCGGCGTCGGCGCCATCGACGCCGCCGTGGGGGCCCGCGACGCCACCCCCCATCTGCTGATCCTGGGCGGCTTGTTGGCCGCCGCCCTGCCGCTGTCGCCCTGGGCCACCGCCGCCGCGCTGCGGCAGGCGCTGGAATAGCCGGCCATCCGGTCTGTTGCGATTTTGCCACAGCGTGGCCGGAAGTGGTCGCACCTGCAAGCAAGCGGTTGATTGCCCGGCTCTCCCTTCGTACGATGCACCGAAATTAGGCGGTAGTCGCAACGCCGCTTTTTTCGTCATAAGAGGCACGAGGGGTACACAATGAAGAAGGTTCTTATCGCCAGCACCGCGCTGGTCGCCGCCACCATCGTTTCGGCCGGCGCCGCTTCGGCGTCCGAGAAGATCAAGCTGGAACTGGGCGGCTATTCCAAGTGGTGGGTCGTCGGCCAGTGGCAGAGCGACAGCTTCCAGAGCAAGAACAACGTCGATTACAACTCGGTCGACATCAAGGGCGACAACGAAGTCTTCTTCGGCGGTTCGACCACCCTGGACAACGGCCTGAAGGTTGGCATCAACATCGAGCTGGAAGCCGGCGGCAACGTCGAGACCAAGGGCGGCGACACCATCGACAAGTCGGCCGTGTTCGTGGAAGGCGGCTTCGGTAAGGTCATCGTCGGCTCGGAAGCCAACGGCACTGCCCTGCTGCACGTCTACGCTCCGGACGCCGCTGGCAACAACGACTCCGACGGCATCCTGACCGGTGGCTGGGCCATCGTTCAGCCGGGCGCCAGCGCCATCACCCGCTTCTCGACCTCGATCGACACCGACGACAACGCCGAGAAGATCACCTACGTCGCTCCGTCCTTCTACGGCCTGACCGTCGGCGCCTCGTATGTGCCGAACGCCGGTGGCACCGAAGACACCCGCGGCACCGTCAACCTGCACTCCGCCGTCGCCGGTGAGATCTATGGCGTTGGCGCCCTGTATGCCAACACCTTCGGCGGCGTGGACCTGAAGGTTTCGACCGGTTGGGTCACCTATGATGCCGAAGCCGGTATCGCCCAGCGCGCCAAGGTCAACGAGTACTCGGCCGGTACCCAGATCTCCTACGCCGGCTTCACCGTCGGTGGTTCGTACCGCCAGGTGAACTCGAACGAGTCGCTGGACGGCACCGTCGCCTCCTCGGGCAACATCTGGGACGCCGGCGTTCAGTACGCCACCGGCCCGTATGCCGTCAGCTTCATCTTCGTGAAGTCGGTCGCCGAAGACGCCCCCGGCACCGAAGACAAGTTCACCGCCTTCCAGGTGTCGGGCAAGTACGCCCTGGGCGCCGGTGTCGACGCCCTGGCCACCATCGGCCATGCCCAGTTCGACGACAGCACCGGTGCTGCCGTCAACGAGAACAAGGGCTGGGCTGCTATGACCGGTCTGTCGCTGGCCTTCTAATCGAAGGTTCGCGAAAGCGTTCGGGAAAGGGCGGCTTCGGCCGCCCTTTCTTTTTGTGGTATCGCGGATTGGCGGGGAACTTGCCTTCAACGTCATCGCCGGGCTTGACCCGGCGATCCACGTGTTTCCGCGAAAAGGTCATTGGCAACAATGGCTTGCGCGTCCGCACGTGGATGCCCGCGTCAAGCGCGGGCATGACGGCGTCCGGGACGGCAATGGGGTGGGCGCCTCCCCGCTAATCCGCGATAAACCTTCTTTTTTGTGGTGTCAGCCGCCCGCGCCCTCGGAAACCGCCAGAGCGCGCAGCACGGCGTGCAGGATGCCGCCGTGGCGGAAGTACTCCACTTCGTCCACGGTGTCGATGCGGCTGAGGACCGGGAAACTGTCGCTTCTGCCGTCGGCGCGGGTCACGGTGACGGTCAGCTCTTGCCGCGGTTTCAGTCCGGCGGCCATGCCGGTGACCGAAAAGGTTTCCGTTCCCTCCAGGGCAAGGGTCTTGCGGTCGGTGCCGGGCTTGAACTGCAGCGGCAGCACGCCCATGCCCACCAGATTGGAGCGATGGATGCGCTCGAAGCTTTCGGCGATCACCGCCTTCACCCCCAGCAGGCTGGTTCCCTTGGCCGCCCAGTCGCGCGACGAGCCGGTGCCGTATTCCTTGCCGGCGATCACCACCAGCGGCACGCCGTCTTCGGCATAGACCATGGCGGCGTCGAAGATATGCACGGCGTCGCCCTGGCCGTTGATGCGGGTGGCGCCGCCTTCGACGCCGGGCACCATTTCGTTCTTGAGGCGCACATTGGCGAATGTGCCCCGCGTCATCACCTGGTCATGGCCACGCCGCGCGCCATACGAGTTGAAATCCTCGGGCGCCACCCCGTGTTCCAGCAGCCAGCGGCCGGCCGGCGTGGTCTTCTTGATGTTGCCGGCGGGGCTGATGTGGTCGGTGGTGATGGAATCGCCCAGGATGGCCAGCGGCCGCGCGTCGATGATGTCGGTAAAGCCGGCAGGCGGCTGTTTCGGCATGTTGTCGAAGTAAGGCGGGTTCTTGATGTAGGTCGAGTGCGGGTCCCACGCATAGGTCTGCCCCGTCGCCACCCGCACCTTGCGCCACGCCTCGGGCCCTTCGAATACGTTGGCGTAATGCTGGCGATAGGAATCCGGGCTCAGCGCCATCGCCACGGCCTCGTTCACCTCGGCCGAACTGGGCCAGATGTCGCGCAGGAACACCGGATTGCCGTCGGCACCGGTGCCCAGCGGCTCGCGGGTCAGATCGATGTTCATGGTGCCGGCCAGGGCATAGGCCACCACCAGCGGCGGCGAAGCCAAGTAATTGGCCTTCACGTGCGGGCTGATGCGACCTTCGAAATTGCGGTTGCCCGACAGCACCGCCGCCACCACCAGATTGTTGTCGTCGACGGCCGCCGAGATCGGCGCGTCCAGCGGGCCGGAATTGCCGATGCAGGTGGTGCAGCCGAAGCCGGCGATGGTGAAGCCCAGGGCGTCCAGCGCCGTCTGCACCCCGGCGGCCCGCAGGTAATCGGGAACCACCTGCGACCCCGGCGCCAGCGAGGTCTTGACCCACGGCTTGCGGCGCACCCCCCGTTCGACCGCCTTTTTCGCCAGCAGGCCGGCGGCCAGCATGACGTTGGGGTTGGAGGTGTTGGTGCACGAGGTGATGGCGGCGATCACCACGTCGCCATGGCCGATGTCGAAGCCCTTGCCGTCAACGGCATAGCGCTTGGAAAGATCGGCGGCCTTCTTGTACTCGGTCTCCATGGCGGCGGTGAAGCCGGCCTTGGCGTCGGTCAGCGACACACGGCCCTCGGGGCGCTTCGGGCCGGCGAGCGAGGGCACCACGGTGGACAGATCGAGTTCCAGCACGTCGGTGAACACCGGGTCGACCGTCTCGACGGTGCGATACATGCCCTGCGCCTTGGCATAGGCATCGACCAGCGCGATGCGATCGTCGCTGCGGCCGGAGAACTTGAGATAGTTGACGGTCTCTGCGTCCACCGGGAAGAAGCCGCAGGTGGCGCCATATTCCGGACCCATGTTGGCGATGGTCGAACGGTCGGCCAGCGACAGCGACTCAAGGCCCGGGCCGAAATACTCGACGAACTTGCCGACC
>DATGXU010000136.1:0-6735 GCA_035298685.1 Magnetospirillum sp.
GATTCATAGCCGCAATCCAGGGCGACCTGCAGGATGGGGGCGCGAGAGGTCTGCAACAGCATCAGGCCGTGGGTCAGGCGGACCTCGGCGACGATGTGGCGGAAGCTGGTGGCTTCGGCGGCCAGGCGGCGCCGCAAGGTCGGCTCGGACACGCCCAGGGCGCGGGCGGCGTCGGCGGCAGACCACGGCAGATGCGGGCGCGCCGCCACCAGCTGCCGCACCTGGACGGCGGCGGTGGGCGCCGCCTCGGGCGGCAGGTGGATGCCGCGTTCGGCCAGGGCGGCCAGAACCTCGACACAGCGGTGGCAGGCCATGCGTTCGGACAGCGCCGGATCGTCGACGCCGTGGACGGCATGCATGACGCTGTCGGCTAGCGCGCGGTCGCCCGGGCAAAGGTGCCACGCCACCGCCACGGGTGGCGATGCGGCGGCCAGCAGCGGATAGTGCTGGCGGAAGGCGGCGACCGCCTGCGGCCCCAGCGTCAGCACCTGGGCCACATAGCGGCCCAGCGCCGGGTCGGGCCGGTTGCCGATGGTCGGCTGCCCGCCCGCCGGCAGCAGCACCACGTCGCCGGGCACCAGACGGGCCAGGGTGCCGTCGTCGGCGATCAGGTCCTTGGCGCCCTCGCGCACGATCACCAGGCAGTGCTCGAAGATGGGCACCCGGCGCAGGTCCTGGCTGACCGTGGCTTCGATGATGGCGGCGGCGCCGATCAGGGCGCGGTCCGGCGCCTGGTCGCCCACGGCCTAAGCCTCGGGATGCAGCTTCTTGTAGACCTTGGCTTCGTGGATGATGAAGGCGTCGATCATCGAGCGGTAGATGTGCTCGATCAGATCGGGGTCCATGCCCTCCTCGATGGCCAGATGGCGCACCTTCAGGATGATCTGCTCGATGCGGTCGGTGTCCACCACCGCCGCCTTGGTCGCCTTGAAGCCCGCGGCCTGCTCCACATAGCCGGCGCGCTCGGCCAGCAGGGGTACCAGTTGGCGGTCGAGACGATCGATGTTTTCCCGCACTTCGGCGAGGTTCTTGCACTTCGGCATCCCGGCCACTCCTAGTATGCGTATTCCTTGAACAGCGGGTCCACCGAGCCCTGCCAGCGGCCGCGATAGGCATCCAGCATTTCCTCGGCGGGGGTGCGGCCGGACTCGGCGATGGCCCGCAGGGTGTCGAGGAACACCGATTCGTCGCGCCCGGAATCGTTGAGGCGGCGGCGGTTTTTCAGCCCCTCGGCGGCGATGTCCAGCACCTCGACGGCGATGTCGCGCAAGCTGCGGCCGCGCACTTCCGCCTTCAGCCCCAGGCGCGGCACCTCGGTGCGCAGGGCCTCGCGTTCCTCGATGGTCCAGTCCTTGGCGAGGTCCCAGGCGGCATCCAGGGCGCCGCCGTCGTACAGCAATCCCACCCACAGCGCCGGCAGCGCGCACAGCCGGCGCCACGGACCGCCATCGGCGCCTCGCATTTCCAGGTACTTCTTCAACCGCACCTCGGGGAAGGCGGTGGTCAGGTGGTCGCTCCAATCGCCCAGGGTCGGCCGCTCGCCCGGCAAGGCCGGCAGCTTGCCCTCCATGAAGGCGCGGAACGACTGCCCCGAGGCGTCGACGTATTTGCCGTCGCGATAGACGAAGTACATGGGCACGTCGAGCATGTAATCAACGTAGCGTTCGAAGCCCATGCCGTCCTGGAAGACGAAGGGCAGCATGCCGCAGCGGTCGGGATCGGTGTCGGTCCACACGTCCGAACGGGTGGACAACAGCCCCGACGGCTTGCCCTCGATGAACGGCGAGCAGGCGAACAGCGCGGTGGCCAGCGGCTGCAGGGCCAGCGACACGCGGAACTTCTTCACCATGTCGGCTTCCGAGGCGAAGTCCAGGTTCACCTGCACGGTGCAGGTGCGCAGCATCATGTCCAGCCCCTTGCCGCCGCGCTTGGGCATGTACTCGCCCATGATCTTGTAGCGGCCCTTGGGCATCCACGGGATGTCGTCGCGCGACCATTTGGGCTGGAAGCCCATGCCCAGGAAGCCGATATGCAGGCGCGACGCGATCTGCTTGACCTGCTTGAGGTGATCGTAGGTTTCGCAGCAGGTCTGGTGGATGGAGTCCAGCGGCGCGCCGGAAAGTTCCAGTTGCCCGCCCGGCTCCAGCGTCACCGATGCACCGTCGTCGTTGACCAGGGCGATGACGTTGTCGCCTTCGTAGACCGGCTGCCAGCCGAAGATGCGCAGGCCTTCCAGCATGGCCTTGACGCCGCGCTCGCCTTCATAGGGCAGCGGCCGCAGGTCGTCCTGGGTATAGGCGAACTTCTCGTGTTCGGTGCCGATCCGCCACTTTTCGGCGGGTTTGCACCCGGATTCCAGATACTCGACGAGCTGACGCTTGGAGGTGATGGGCTCGCCGCTGGGCTTGGCGGGTGCGGACATGTCAAGACCCTGGCTGTGTGGGGTTTTTCGCGAACGAAACTCCAGGGTAGCAAACGCTTAAGCGGGCGGCAGCGTCAAGTCTCGTTTTAGGGGAAGAAAAAGGCGCGACCGCCCAGCCATGGGCAGCCGCGCCTTTTTGCCGTCAGATGCCGGCGTGGTGATCGGACGATGCCAGCGGCGCCCGGGCCGACGAGCTGTCGGGGTCGCGCAACACGTAGCCGCGCCCCCAGACGGTTTCGATGTAGCTGTCGCCGCCGGTGGCGGTGGCCAGCTTTTTCCTGAGCTTGCAGATGAAGACGTCGATGATCTTCAGCTCGGGTTCGTCGATGCCGCCATAAAGGTGGTTGAGAAACTGCTCCTTGGTCAGGGTTTGGCCCTTGCGCAGGGACAGCAGTTCCAGGATGCCGTATTCCTTGCCGGTCAGGTGCAGCGGTTCGCCGTCGGCCTCGACCGTGCGGGCATCCAGGTTCACCGACAGCTTGCCGGTCTTGATGATGGATTGGGCATGGCCCTTCGATCGGCGGACGATGGCCTGGATGCGCGCCACCAATTCGCCACGGTCAAAGGGTTTCGTCAGATAGTCGTCCGCGCCGAAGCCCAGTCCCTTGATCTTCTTGTCGGGCTCGGTCAGGCCCGACAGGATCAATACGGGAGTCTCGACCCGCGCCGCGCGCAGGCGGCGCAGAACCTCGTAGCCGTCCATATCGGGCAGCATGAGGTCCAGCAGGATGATGTCGTAATCGTAAAGCTTGCCGATTTCGAGACCATCCTCGCCCAGCGCCGTCGTATCGACGACCATACCTTCGGCCTTAAGCATCGTCTCGATGACCTGGGCCATCATACGGTCGTCTTCGACCACCAGCACTCGCATGGGAATATCCCCGTTTTTCCGCGTATTGAGGATGTGGTAACCATAAGGGGGTATCGTGGCGACTTCAAGGCGCCCGGCATGTAAGCCCCTCACGAATAAGGATGATTTTCCATCCGACCGATGTATGGGGCACCCTCTTTCGCGCGAATTTGCAGAGGTTCGGTTGAAATTTCTGGTCCGTAATCTCCTGGGCGACATCGAACGCCTGAGCGGCATCCAGGTCTATGGCCGGGTGGCCGCGGTCCAGGGCATGCTGATCGAGGCCGGCGGCGTGCAGCGCCAGATCTCCGTGGGCGACCGCTGCCACGTGGTGGCGCGCGACGGCCGCCGGGTGCCGTGCGAGGCGGTGGGCTTCCGCAACGGCCGCGCCCTGCTGATGCCGTTCGTCGACGTCAACGGCGTCGGCTTAGGCTGCCGCACCGAGGTGCAGGACAGCGAGCCGGTGGTCTATCCCGACCGCCATTGGCTGGGGCGCGTCATCAACGCCTTCGCCCAGCCGGTGGACGGCCTGGGCGCGCTGTCCATGGGCGACGTCGCCTATCCCATCCGCAACCGCCCGCCGCCGGCCGCCTCGCGCCAGCGCGTGGCCGGCAAGGTGGATCTGGGCGTGCGCGCGGTGAACACCTTCCTCACCATGTGCCGGGGCCAGCGCATGGGCATCTTCGCCGGCTCGGGCGTGGGCAAGTCGTCCATCCTGTCCATGATGGCGAAGAACACCAGCTGCGACGTCTCGGTGATCGGGCTGATCGGCGAACGCGGCCGCGAGGCGCGCGAGTTCATCGAGGACGACCTGGGCGAAGAGGGCATGAAGCGGTCGGTGGTGATCTGCTCGACCTCGGACGAAAGCCCGCTGATGCGCCGCCAGGCCGCCTATCTGACCCTGTCGGTGGCGGAATATTTCCGCGACCAGGGGCTGGACGTGCTGTGCATGATGGACTCGGTCACCCGCTTCGCCATGGCCCAGCGCGAGATTTCGCTGTCGGCGGGCGAGCCGCCGGCGTCCAAGGGCTACACCCCCACCGTGTTCGCCGAGCTGCCGCGCCTGTTGGAACGCGCCGGGCCGGGAATCGGCCAGGGGTCCATCACCGGCCTGTTCACCGTGCTGGTGGACGGCGACGACCACAACGAGCCGATTTCCGACGCCGTGCGCGGTATTCTGGACGGCCACATCGTGCTGGACCGCGCCATCGCCGATCGTGGCCGCTATCCGGCGGTCAACATCCTGCGGTCGGTGTCGCGTACCATGCCCGGCTGCAACAACGAGGAGGAAAACGCCCTGGTCCGCCGGGCGCGGCGCCTGCTCGCCACCTACGAGGACATGGCGGAACTGATCCGCCTGGGCGCCTATCGCCGCGGCACCGATCCGGCGGTGGACGAAGCCATCCACTATTACCCGCAGATCGAGGAATTCCTGATCCAGGGCAAGCGCGACGCCACGTCGCTGCACGATTGCTATGCCATGCTGGCGCAGGTGCTGGGCATGCCGTTCGAAGGCGACGGCATGGGCCGCAAGGGCTGATCATACCGCCCGGCCGATGAACTGATCCGTTGGCTCAGTTCATGCCGAGACGGTGGGGCTCAGGCGCCGCTCGGGCTTGCCGGTCGGCCACGGCGCCTGCGGCGAGTCATATCAACCGCCGACCGGTATCAGCCCTCGGCGGCCTTCAGCTTGTTCAGGGTGTCGACCAGGGTCTTGCGCGAGAACGGCTTGGCCACATAGCCGTCCACCTTCAGATAGGCGGCCTGGCGCACGTGCTCGGCGTCGGTCTGCGCGGTCAGCATGACGAACTTGACCGACCCGTGCAGCGGCTTGATCACCGACAGCAGCGACAGGCCATCCATGCCGGGCATCACCCAGTCGCAGATGATGATGTCGGGCACGCCCTTCTTTTCGATCTTCTCGAGCGCATCCTCGCCGTTGACGGCGGTGACCACGCTGGTGGCGCCCAGGCTGCGCAGCAGGCCGGACACCAGCATGCGCGAGGTGTCCACATCCTCGACCACCAGAAACTTCTTACCGGCGATCCAGTCGCCAAGGCCAAAATCTTCGCCCACGGGCCGCCTCCTATCGATACATACCCACATAGACCACCATGTCCTTGCCAGGCAAGTGCTTGACGTAGGACATCTTGGGCTCGATCTGGTTGCTGACCGGGTTGAGCCAGCGATATTCCACCCAGCCCTCGCCCTTCTCGCGCGCCGTGCGGATGATGTCTTGCACCAGCAGCTTGCCGTCGGCGTCGCGGACGTTCAGCACCGACTTGCCTTCGTGCTTGGGATTGGGCGGATAGACCAGCCAGGTGCCGTTGCCGTCGATGACGTTGACGTAGATCTCGCCCGACTTGAAACGGCCTTCGGCATGGAAGGCGCGGCGGGCGCTTTCCAGGTCGCGGTCCTGCAGCACTTGCGCCGCTTCCAACGTCAGCGCCTTGACCTGATCGGCGGTGGGCCGGTCGGCGGCCCATGCCGGGGCACCGGCCAGCAGGGCCAAAACCACCATCACGGCCGAGAAAAAGGCGCGCATCACGCTGCTCCCGGATCGGAAAGGCCAAGATCGGCCAGCAAATCGGCAACGGCCTGCCGCGAAACCGGCTTGATCAGGATGGCGTCGAAGCCGCAGGCCAGAAACTGTTCCCGTTCCTCGGGCATGGCATGGGCGGTATAGGCCACCAGCCGGGCGCCCTTGTCCAACCCTTCGGCCCGCGCGCGGCGGCACACCTCCTCGCCCGAAATGGTCGGCATGCTGATATCCAGCAGGATCAATTCGGCGGCGTTGTCCGCCATCCAGGCCAGCGCCCGGTCGCCATCCTCGGCGTTGGCCACCTGCCAGCCCAGCTTGGTCAGAAAGCGGCTGACCAGGATGCGGTTCACTTCGTTGTCGTCGACAACCAGCGCAGATTTCATTTCCCCCCCTTCCCATTCACTCGGCCGCGACGGGCAAAGTGAAATGGAACGTGCTGCCCTCGCCCACTTTCGAGCTGAGCCCCATGGTGCCGCCCATCAGTTCGACCAGATGGCGCGCCAACGTCAAGCCCAGACCTGTTCCGCCATGCGAACGCGTCAGGAAGGCGTCCACCTGCCGGAATTTTTCGAACACCTTGTCGTGCATGTCCTCGGGGATGCCGGGGCCGGTATCGCGCACAGAAAAGCGCACGCCGCTTTCCTCGCGCCGGATGGAAAGCTCGACTTCCCCCGCTTCGGTGAACTTCACCGCGTTGTTCAGCAGATTGTGCATGATCTGGCGCAAGCGGGTGGGATCGGCGGCAATGGTGTCGGGCAGATCGTCGGCGATGTCCACCGCGAAGGCAACGCCCTTGGCGGCGGCCGGACCCTGATGCACCGACGCCACTTCGGACGCAAGCGCTCGCAGGTTCACCGGCTGCCGGGTCAGCACCATCTCGCCGGCCTCGATCTTGGCGATGTCCAGGATCGAGTTGACCAG
>DATGXU010000137.1:0-3413 GCA_035298685.1 Magnetospirillum sp.
GCCTATCAGGGCGAGGCTTACGAGCACCGGGGCGGCGCCCGCCGGGGCGAGTCGTCCGGCCACCTGCCGCCCACCGCCTTCGTGTCGTTCCTGCAGAACCACGACCAGATCGGCAATCGCGCGCTGGGCGAACGCATCGACGCGCTGGCGCCGTGGCCGGCGGTGCATGCCGCCACCGCGCTGCTGCTGCTGGCGCCCCAGGTGCCGTTGCTGTTCCAGGGCGAGGAATGGGGGGCGTCGACGCCGTTCCAGTATTTCTGCGACTTCGGCCCCGAATTGGCGAAGAAGGTGCGCGAGGGGCGGCGGCGGGAATTCGCCCATTTCCCGCAGTTCCAGGGTGCCGGGGCAAAGACCGTGCCCGATCCGGCGGCGCTGGAAACCTTTGCCCGCTCGCGCCTGGACTGGGCCGAGGCCACGCGGCCGCCGCATGCCCATCGGCTGCGCGAGGTGCGCGAGCTGTTGTCGCTGCGCCGGCGCGAGCTGGCGCCGCGCCTGGTCGGCATGACGGGCGGCACCGCCCGGGCCGAGATGCTGGGGGTGCGGGCCTTTCGCGTCAGCTGGCGGCTGGGCGACGGCAGCACGTTGACGGTGATCGCCAATTTCTCGGCGGTGCCGTTGCCGGGGATCGTTCCCGGCAAGGGAAGACTGCTGTACTCTACCTATGGCGGCGTCGGTGCGCTTCCGGCGTGGGGTTTGGACTGGTTCTTGGACGACGAGGGGAATTGAATGAACGCGGTGGAAGCTCTCGACCGGTTGGCGCAGCTGGCCGGCATCGAGGACGGCTGGTGGGATTTCTTCGGCAACTGGCGTCCGGTCTCTCCCGAAACCAAGAAGGCGTTCCTGACCGCGCTGGGCTTCAAGGTCGGCACCGATGCCGACCTGTTCGCCAGCCTTGACGAGCTGGACACCCGCCCGTGGCGCCGGTGGCTCGAGCCCGTGGTGGTGTTCGACGAAGGCTGCGGCGACCCCTCGCTGACTCTCACCATCCCCGCCGCGCGCGACAAGGACGTCGTCACCTGGACCATCGAGGACGAACTGGGGGCCGTTCACACCGGCAGCTTCCAGGTCGATACCCGCACCTGGATCGAGGAACGCTGGCTGGACGGCGCGCTGGTCAAGCGGTGGCGCTTCACGCTGCCCGGTCTGCCCCAGGTCGGTTACCACCACCTGCGCATGACGGCGCCCGATGGTGCCTCGGCCGCCATGCAGGTGATCGTCGCCCCCGCCCGTGCCCATGTGCCGGCGGCGGTGGCCGACGGCAATGCCGCCTGGGGGCTTGCCACCCAGGTTTACGCCCTGCGCAGCCCGTCCGATTGGGGCGTCGGCACCTACAAGGCGCTGGAGGAGCTGGCCGCCGGTGCCGCCCGCCTGGGCGCCGCCACCATCGGCATCAACCCGCTGCACGCCCTGTTCCCCGCCCAGCCGGAAAAGTTCAGCCCCTACGCTCCGTCGTCACGCCGCTTCCTCAACATCGCCTATCTGGATATCGAGGCCGTTCCCGAATTCCGCGAATGCCTGGAAGCCAAGCGCATGTTCGCCTCGCCCGGCTTTCAGGCCAATCTGGCGCGGGTGCGCGGCTATCCGCTGGTGGAATATGCCGACGTCGCCCGGCTGACCCGGCCCGTGCTGGACGTGCTGTACAAGTGGTTCCGCCGCGAGCACCTGGAGGCGGGCGACCAGCGCGGCCAGGATTTCCGCGCCTTCCAGCGCGAGGGTGGGCGCGCCGCCGAACTGTTCTGCACCTTCGAGGCACTGCACGAACATTTCCTGAAGCAGGATTTGGGCTATTGGCGCCATTGGCCCGAGGAATATCGCCATCCGTCGTCGGAAGCGGTGGCGCGCTACGCCGAGGATCAGCGCGAGCGCGTCGAGTTCTTCTGGTGGCTGCAATTCCTGGCCGACAGCCAGTTGGGCGCCGCCCATCGCGCCGCCAAGGACAACGGCGCGTCCATCGGCCTGTATCGCGACCTGGGCGTCGGCATCGCCGGCGACGGCGCCGAGGCATGGCTGGAACAGGACAATCTGGCGCTGGGCGTGTCGGTGGGGGCGCCGCCCGATCCGCTGGCGCTGAAGGGCCAGGATTGGGGCCTGATCCCGTTCAATCCGCTGGCCATGCGCGAGGCGGCCTATGCGCCGTTCATCGGCGTCATGCGCGCCAACATGCGCCATGCCGGCGCATTGCGGCTGGACCACGCCATGGCGTTGCAGCGCCTTTATTGGGTGCCGCCGGGCTGTGCCGCCGACCAGGGCGCCTATGTGCGCTTTCCGGTGGACGACCTGTTCCGGCTGGTGGCGCTGGAATCGCGCCGCAACCGCTGCCTGATCATCGGCGAGGATCTGGGCACGGTGCCCGAGGGCTTTCGCGAGCGCATGGACCGCATGTCCATGTTCGCCTATCGCGTCACGGTGTTCGAACAAAAGGACGGGCGCTTCAAGACCCCGGACGAATTCGACGCCAACGCGCTGTCGATCTTCGCCACCCACGATCTGCCCAGCGCGCGCGGCTATTGGAACGGCACCGATATCGGCAAGCGCGAAAAGCTGGACCTTTATCCCCGGCCCGGCATGGGCGAGGAGGAACGGGTGGCGCGCCAATCCGACCGCGAGAAGCTGGTGGCGGCGTTCGCCGCCCAGCGGCTGCTGCCCGAGGATTTCCCCAGCGTTGGCCCGCTGTCCGACGCCGACGCCGAGCGGCTGGCGCAGGCCGCCCATCTGTTCCTGGCGCGTGCCCGCTCGCGGCTGATGATGGTGCAGATCGAGGACGTGCTGGCGCTGGACAGCCAGATGAACCTGCCGGGAACCACCGACCAGCATCCCAATTGGCGGCGGCGCTTCCCCGGCGACGTGCCGACGGTATTGGCCGATCCCCGGCTGGTGGACCTGTCGGCCCGCCTGAAGGAGGGGCGCGGGAACCGCGACCGCTGATACGGGTTGGGCAGGGGGCCGGTGCGGCGAATTCCGCCGCACCCTCTGACAGGCCGTCGGGCCGGAGGAGGCCCCTTGCCCGCATCCCGCATCCCCCGCGCTACCTATCGTCTTCAGCTTAACCGCGATTTCACTCTGGCCGACGCCGAAGCGGTGGTGCCCTATCTGGCCACTTTGGGCGTCAGCCACCTTTACGTCTCGCCCATTCTCAAGGCGCGGGCGGGCAGCACCCACGGCTACGACATCGTCGACCACAACCAGATCAATCCGGAACTGGGCGGCCGCGCCCAGCTGGAAAGTCTGGCCGCCCGTCTGGCCGAGCATGACATGGGGCTGGTGGTGGATTTCGTTCCCAACCACATGGGGGTGGGGCAGGCCGACAATGCGTGGTGGATGGACGTGCTGGAATGGGGCGAGGATTCGCCCTACGCTCGCTTTTTCGACATCGACTGGCAGCCGCCCCGGCGCGAGCTGAAGGGCAAGGTGCT
>DATGXU010000138.1:0-7209 GCA_035298685.1 Magnetospirillum sp.
CCCTACTCCCCGATAACGAAGGCTGCAAGCCTCGACGGGTCGCCGCCAGTTGCGCCGATGATCTCGTCAATAAGCTCGCTTCGGGGCGTCTGATTGCCGACGCTTCGTCCCAACCCATAGCGCAATACCTGCCGGAGGGCGCTGTTCCCGTTGCGCTTGGCTACATAATCCAGCCAGTTCCGAAAGCGCTCGCGCTCCGGCAGGGGACCAGGCAGGAAGGGTGGGCAAATGGGGGCCGGTGGCGATCCTATGAACGGAGAAGGCTGTTCGGCCTCGTGGCGGTGCGGGGGTAGCTCGGAAGAGCTTTCGCCATTTCTGGATGCTTCCGCCGCGCTTTCCGCCACACCCTCAACCGCAGCCCTGACGCGCGCCTCGTCAGCTTCATTCATGACGGGCGGCGACCAGCCGGGCTCCAAAATCTCACACTCCCCGCCTTCAATCTCGTCATCGCCAGCCGAGGCGCGCCGCTGTGCTTCCGCTTCCTCGGCTTCGGTCATGATACTGATATGCAGGTCTGCGGGCCGATCTTCCGGCTTCGCAAGCGTTCCTAGCCTCAAGAACAGTTCGTGCAAGGAGCCCAAGGCGGCGGCGGCGGCCTTTGCAGCCGAAGCCCCGACCCGGCCACTGTGAAGGTCCGTCAGCACCTTAACCCCGGTGCTATAAAGCATCTCCTCCAGGTTCTCGGCGGTCACGTCGATTATGGCCGAAGGTGCGCCCACAGCACCGATCGGCGTGCACGGAGCGACTTGAGGGTGTGACGCGTGGCTCGCAAACGCGGGATCGGGCTCCACGCGTTTCTTGGCATCGACGCGAGCCTTGGACACCTTTCTTGCGCCGGATGACAGGGGGCCGGCCGAGGAGGCCGGGAGGGGAGCCGAAGAGGGGCCGGATGCCAGCCAACCCCGCCGCTTGAAGGTCGCATGCACGGCCTGCCGGGTGCGCCCAATCCGGCCAGCCAACTCCTCTAGGGTGAAGTGCCCAGCCTTCCACGCCAAGAAGTCGGTTTCGGTTAAATCCTTTCCGCCAGCCACGGCAACACCTCAGCGCGCCGACAGGGCGGCAGCGATCCGGGAGCGCCCACGCAACGATGCGCGAGCTTCAGCTTCAGCAGCAGCCGCTTCGGCGGCAGCATGGTCGGTGGCGCGCTTGACTTCCATCGCCCGCCCCATGGCGGCGGCATGGGCGCTGTAGGAGGCAAAGTCTCGCTCGGTAGCGGTGCCGTTCTCGATCAGCTTTGAGAGGGCCAAATAATCCATCTTTTGCACCTTTCCTGGCGGTTGGTTAGGTAGCGCTGGCGAGGCGGCCGATAGCGGCATCCAACCCCTCCAGGGTGGCTGCGACAGTGGCACGCAAGGCACGAAGTTCGTCCAGGGCCGGGCCGATCGCGCGGGAAGCCTTGATGCTGCACTTTTTCGCCATAACGGCGGCGATGGTGTCCGGATCGGACACGATGGCGTGATGAGCCTGCAATTCAGCTCGGATTTCGGTAAGCCGAGCACGGGCTTCGTCGGCCTGGGAAATGATGGCGTCCAGGTTGCCAAAGGCTGCCTTCAAGGCGTCAACGTCCAAGCCCTCGACAGCCGGCAAAACGCGGCGAAGATGATCGGCGGTTTCGGTGGGCGGCGTGGGGACGGCCAGAGCGTTATCGGCAAGGCGGATTAGGCCGGCGATGATTTCCACTTCGTCAGTGCCCGTGGGGGTCTTAGCGAGCCGGGACGCCTCCTCGACAGAACGCCGGCCATGTTCGATGTAGCAGACCACCTTCTCGACGTGACCACGGATGATGCTTTCGGCATCGCGAATGATGCCGAGAAAGTGCCCCTGCACCTCCGCAGCCTCAACCCGTCGGGCGCTGGCGCCTGCGCGCGGGGCGAACTGCCGCCAGATAACGTCCGGGATGGGCGCCACTGAATAGCCATCAACCCAGGCCATGTCTGTGTGAAGATGGCAGCCTTGATTCCCAACCAATTTAACTAAGCCAAACATATTAGCCACACCAGCCTCCCATTATCGATAATATACTGATATTATTTACCAGACATTATCATGACACAGGCCGATACTAGTGTTGACACTGCACCAACGTCAACTTTTGACAACTGCCGCCAGCACCTTTGCAAGCACCACCTTAACGCAATTCACTGGAAGACAGATGTCCAGCAAGAGGTTCGCCCATACCCTTGCCCAAATGCACGACGGCGCAGGCTGGCGTAGGATCGAAGCGTCAGGCATGGAGGGTGGAAATGCGACTATTGATCGGGCCAGCTATCTTCATGATGCTCGCCACCAGCGTTAACGCCGAAGACAGGCAGGAGCGTGACAGAGGATTGCTCGGCCTGGGATGGACGGAACAGGACAGCGCGCGCAGTCGCGCTGTCGTTCGACCAAAAGACAACGTCCGCAGAGAGCCTGATGGGTCCTGGAAGATGTACGAGGGTCAGGCCAAGACGGGCATAACGGCACGAGAACAGTCCGACGGAAGCCTTCGGATAACCCGCCAGCCGCCCGGCCCGTTCAGCGAGGAAAGGAGATGGAAGTGATCGCGTTAATCAATCACCTCTGCCCATCCGCGCTTCAGGTAGCCGGAGCAATACCGCCCATAAAATACCCATGCAGTCGCATAATAACCGACAGCAACTAAAAATAAATTGCCATGCCTGTATCCAAAATCTAATATTATAGCATTCGCAATAAACATGACGATAGCATCCGCAAATCGCGCCTTGAGCAATAGATACAGCGGCCCAATAGCCCACAATACTATTAAATCATAAAAACCAACATCCTCTATATATCCATTGCCGCTCGGATGAGCAAATCGCCTTGAAAACCGCCCACCCCTGGAAGCAATAGCATCGCGATATTTTTTTCCATAAATATTAATCACCAAAATGACTACAGTTGCCACCGAGCTTATCGCAATGTAGAGGAGCACCATTGCCAGGTTATGAGGAATTACTATCAGTGACATTAAGACCCATACACAGACAATTAATATGGACAAGGCAATCTTTCTCGGACCAATATTCATTTGCCCCTCCCAGCAGCAACAAACCTTTGCGCATACGGCGACCAGCCAAGGCTCCGCCCGGTTGCGTAATTTTTTTCCACACATTCAGTTAAATGTGAAGCTGCAATCCGTAGCGCGAGCGCATCGCTGCCCTCAGGCTTTGGCGATGAGCAGCTTGCGGAAACATATCGGCGCCAGGGTCAAGATCGCTCGCCAGCGGGCTGGGTTGAGCCAAGAGGCCCTTGCAGAACGCATCGAAAAGTCTCGCGAAACCATTTCCATATTGGAACGCGGCGAAGGGCTCGCGGCCCTCGATATCCTTGATCGGCTTGCTGAAGAACTCGGTGTCGAAACTGAGTTTTTCGTCGCCAGCTTCGACAGCGAGCGCACCGTTTCTCGCAGCCGCCAAGAGCTTGAATTGAAAATTCTAGGCGCGATCAGCAACCTCTCTGATCGAGACCTTCTCTTGCTGGCCGACCTAGCCGCCTCCATGCACGAGCATACCTAGCGGCGGTCGCGGTTTGCCTTCTGGGCTAGGTGAGACAGATCAACCCCAAAGTCCACCTTGGCGAGCGCGTCCGCGAGCGTCGCTACGGGGGCGCCGGCCGCGTAAACCCGATAGCTCATCGTCTTGTGCTCGTGTCCCAGGATGGCGGCTGCGACGGCCTCTGAGACGTCGGCGGCAAGCAGTGCCCTCCCCATGTTGTGGCGGAACGAATGGAACGACAGGCCGGGCGCACGCAAATCCAGATCATCCAACAGGCGCGTGAACCACTTGCCAAAGTTCTCGCCCAGCTTGTTGTCGGTTCCACCTCGGGTGAAGTCGGGGAATAGCATCTCCCCGCCCGCCTTCCGAACACCCTCAACGTGGGCGAGGAACCCGATCTTGAGCAGCGCCGGGTGCAACGGCACGGTACGGTTGGATGCCCTCTCCTTCACCCGGCCATGCGCGTTGGCGACGATATCAAGCACCCAGACGCCAGCAGCCTCGCGCACATCGGTCACAGCGAGTTTCGCCAACTCTTCACGGCGCGCGCCAGTGTAGAGAGCCAGGAGCGGCAGCCAGAAGCGGCCATCCCGCTTTGCACCGCGTCCAGACCAAGTTTTTGACGTGAACAGCGCATGAAGCTCATCCGATCGAAAAGGCCGGCGCTTGGGGCCTGTATCGGCTCCCACCTTGTCTATGAAGCCCTCCGCCGGATTGGCACCCTCCCAGTGCCCATGCTTCTTAGCCCATGAGAATAGGCCGGAAATCGCCGAGAGGTGGCGGTTGATCGTCTTCTGTGTGAGCCTGGGCACGCTATCACCCTCGCGCTCAGCGAGTTTCAGCATCTGCTGGAAGGTCTTTTCCCGATACCCCCGCATCTGCCCATACTTGGCTGGCAGCACCCTTAGACCTTCGATCAAAGCCGAGACATCCTTACGCCCGATCCGGCTCACCGGACGGTTGCCAAGCCACTCCTTCAGCATGCGGAACGTTGCTTCGTTCTGCTTCAGCGTCTGCTCTGTCCAAATGGGCTTCATCGACGCAACATGCCGCTCGGTAAGCTCGAACAGCATCGGCACATCCTCGCCCAGCGCAGGAGTTGGCGACACGGCAAGGCTCGGCCCATCAGGCAACGTCACAGGCGCTGCCTGCATGACGAGCAGAGGATCAGTAGGACCGGACTGATAATCACCAGCCTGCCGGACACCGCGAAGTCGTTCGAGTTCGGCGTTCGCGCGCAACAGCTTCAGGCAGAACTCGACATGAGCGGGGTCCGATCCATCGAACGCGATGCCGATCTCCGCCAACAACGGGCGAGCAACATCGACCGCCGCTTCCCAGTCGCGCCGTTTGAGCATGTCCTGGGCAGCTTCCGCGCGCTCCTGCAAGTACCGGCTTTCGCGCTGATACCCTTCCTCGCCATCCGGTCGCCGCAGGACCAACTGGGCTTCAGCTTCTCCCAGCGCCTCCTTGAACCAAGAGCGGACCAGTTCGTCAATTTGGGATGCAGAGAGGCCGGCAGAGTTGGCGACGGTCATGAACAGGCGATCCGATGCGGTGGCGAGCGCCCGCGCCCGGCGCTGGGCGTCGCGATACTGGCATGCGCCGATGGACTTGACCAGTTCGCGCCGTCCGATGATCACCGCGACCGCAAGCGGCACCCGGCGCCGAAAAACATAGCGTCCCTTGACGACCCGGAGATGAAGGTTCTGCCCCATGATGACCGCTACACGAGGGCGCCACGCGCCACGCCTCGGGACCGTCGTCGTGGATCGCAGATGTGGACTGGCACCCCGCGACGACGGAGCCAGCCTGGAAACGGCAGAAAACCTGAAGTCAGCGAAAATCCGACCCTCAGGCAAAGTGCCGCTAACTCATTGATTTTTCAGGGAAAGAATTGGCTGGGGGACTAGGATTCGAACCTAGACTGGCGGAGTCAGAGGCTTCTAATACCTCTTTCTATTCAATGCCTTACCCGGATATGTCGCGCTGGCGTTGCACCGTCAGCCGATCAACCGCGCCTGCATCTGCGCCATGGCTTCCGCGTCGTCGTCGGGTGACGGGAACAGGTGGCCGTAAATGTCATAGGTCACGGTGATGCTGGAATGCCCCAACACCGTCTGCACCTTCTTGGGCGACCAGCCCTGTTCAATGAACAGACTGGCGGCGGTGTGCCGCAGGGCATGGAAGGTGTAGCCGGCGCCGTCCACCTCGCACGCCTTCAGCAGAGGCCGATAGCCCTGCACCAGAAGGTTGGTGTGCAGGATCACCCGCCCAGCTTCGGACGGAAAGACCAGATCGAGTTCCGTTGACGGGCACACCAGCCGCCATTCCTTCAGTGTATTGACCACCATGGGCGCGAGCGGGATGTCGCGCTTGGACGTGGCCGACTTGGTGGGGCCGAGCGTGCCGTACCTGTCTGCCCTCTGGCGAACCCGGATCACCTTGGCGTCAAGGTCAACGCGGCTCCACACCAGCCCGCGCAATTCGCTGGCCCGCATGCCGGTGAATACCGCCGTGATGAACAGCGGGCGCCACGGCACCACGACCTGGCGTTCCGGCCTTCCCTGCCCCCGGATATGCCGACCGCGCACGATGCGGGAGAACGGCCAGAGTTCAGGCGCCTTCGCCAGCATGGCCCGAAGATGATCCTTGGCGATCACCCGAACCAAGCCGTCCGCGTCGTCGTCGGCATCATCCTCGGCGCGGCGGTTGGCGATCTTGACCGCTTCCGCCGGATTGGTGCCGATCAGACCCTTGACGCGAGCAACGCGGATAATCCCCTTCAGGCTGGTCAGCACCGCCCGAGCCAGCGGGCGGGACAGATCGCGCAACAGCTCGTCTTTGAAATCCTCGACGCGCGGCGCGGTCAACTGCGACAGCTTCACAGCCCCGATGCGGGGAACGATGTGCAACTTCACATGCTGGTCGCGCTGGCGGATGGTGGTTGCCTGGAGGCCATCCAATTGCCCCGCTGCAATCCAGATGTCCGCCGCCGTTGCCACTGTCACAGAGGCGGCATCGGCAACGTGCGTTCCCACCGCCACTTCGCCCTTGGCCTTCATCTCGAATGCGTCGGCATCTTTCTTGCGGCGGAATTGCTTGGCCCGCCGCTTGCCGGATTGGTCGGTGTAGTCCACAAGCCAGCGGGTTTCCCCGCTGGCCAGGACGCGCTTGCGCACGGACATGGGTTACGCCTTCGTAGCTTTGAGTGCGTCCATGTAGCTTTCGATTAGCGCGTCGATGCGTTCGCCCGTGGTGTGCAGGTTCCTGCCCAGCCACGACAAGCCGTTGTCGTTCAAGCTGGCTCGCGCATCTCCACAAGACAGCGATGTGAGGATGTTGGCGACGGAGAGAACCTCAAGGGCGAGGTCTTCCAGTGCAAGATAATCGAACTTAGCGACGGCTTCCGCCTTGGCGGCGGCTACAGTGATCTGATCGACAGCCTTGGTCATGGCGACTACCTCCCCACCACGCGATCAAGCACGACAAAGAGGCGCGATCGCGCGGCGACAATGGTTTCCATCCTCGCCTCATAGGCATCCACCTGGGAAACCAGCCTATCAAGAAGATCGTATCCGTCCGGTGAAGACCGCTGATTTTGGCCTTGATCAGCCCTTTGACTGCGTCGCGTTCTTCTTGATGAGGCGAACCTTGGCTGCGTTACGCTGATTGGCGATACGGCCGAGGGCGTACCTGATGGGCAGGTCGT
>DATGXU010000139.1:0-11977 GCA_035298685.1 Magnetospirillum sp.
CCCGGCGATCCACGTGTTTCCGCGAAAAGTCTATTGGCAACAATGGGTGGGGCGCCCGCACGTGGATGCCCGCGTCAAGCGCGGGCATGACGGCTTCCGGGATGGTAAGGGGGCCGCCTCCCCGCTAATCCGCGATGAACCTAAATAAGACCCCTACCTCCAAATCCGGCCCCTGGGTTTTGACAAACCGGTGTGAAGAAACTCGTCGCCCCCTCAGAATGTCACGCGGCCTTGGCTGCCAATGCCTGACCGCCTGGGTGAACTTGCGGGCACGGTAGGCCATTGGGGGTTTTGGGCGTATCGTCTTTGTGGTAAGCACATCACGCCCACCGTCCCCCTTTTCTTTGGGGTAAGGGGACGGGCGTAAAAAGCCTATATTCGAACGCTGATACCGGAACTAAACGATGGCTGTGGGTAAACTGTTCGGCTTCTTTGTTGGTGCCGTTGCTAGTATTAAGCGAAAATACCATATGCGGAAGCTGCGCAGGAATTTTCCTGCGTTCCACTCGGCCCTTGTCGCGTTCAGAAATATCAAGGGAAGCGGCCTTGTCGGCGCGCAAAGATACCTCGAGAAGCTGTCGCAGGATGAGCTGAACCTTCTCATTCAGCAGGCGGCGGGGTTGCGGCTGAATACGGAGTACCCGAACGGCGTGCGGCTGTTCGGGCACATGATCACCGCCATGCATGCCTTGCGGACCGGCGATCAGATGTCGCTGATCAAGCTGACACAGACGGCAAGTCATTTGATTCTTCATGCCGGGCGTGCCGACCTGAAGATGTCCAATGTCTTGCGCGATCTGTCGTCCGTGCTGCCCATGCCGGTCAGGACGCGCGCCCGTCTGCTGCCGGTCCAGTATCGCCGGGCGGCCTTGCCCAAGGCCAGTGCAGCCTCCAGCATTGTGCTGGTGATCGAGGACGAGCGGCCAGATCCTATCAACATGAGGGCGATGGTCGACAGATATTATCCGTCACTTACCGATGTTAAGCTGGTTTTTGTCGGCAACATGCCGGAGCCGAGACAGCTGGATTTCGTAACAAAGTTTTTTAAGAACAATCTGGAAGGCCAGATCTGCTCTCTGCTTAATGATTACACCCCCAACGATTCTTCCAATATCCGTGACATCGTCGGTGGCTCGTACGTCATAGCCGAACAGATCGGCGAGTTCGTTCGCAGGCAACTCACCGGCATTCGGCGGGACCATTTCACGTTCTTCCACGAACCCATTCTTTTGGCTTTGGAGGACCGGTATTATCGACATCTTCGTCTGCTGAAGGCATTCGACCTGTTCCTGGCGGATTGCGACGCCGACGAGGTCTTGGGCATCGGGATTGCCGGTGGATACTTGCCGGCGCTGTTGTCCATCGCCATGCGCCATTTCGATTCGCGTGCCGTTCGCGTCAGTACGTTCGGTGCGTCGGTGCAGGGGCTGGATCATTGCCTGTCCGGCATTGTCAGCGCGGGAAAAATAACCCCCCAATTGCCGCAGTCGAGCCGCCTGGTGGAGTTCACCACGCCGCTTCCGTTCGTTTCGGAACGCTTCGGTCCGGTGCGTCCGCTGCCCAATGACATCGGCGTTGTCGGCACCCCCACACTGGCGCCAGAGGCATTTGTCGCCCGCATCAAGCAGATGGCGGAAGCCACGGCCAATTTGAAGGCCGCCTATGAGCAGATGTCCGATGCCGAGGTCGACGATGCGTTTACGCAATGCCCCGTTGCTGTCTACGGCGACCAGGGTGTGGACGTGGACGAGCCGTGGCTGTGCCTGATCGTCAATCTGGAGGAGCGCGTCTACGGCAGCCTGGCGTGGGAATTGCTGCGCCATTATCTGCCTCGCAGCAAGGTGCTGATCATCGATCACACGCCCGAGCGCAGCCCCATCCTGGACCGCGTCAAAAGCGAGCTGTTCGCGACCGCGCGTTGTTGCCGTGTCTACAATTTCCTGTCCCTGGCCCATAAAATGGAGGCGCCCGGCGGCTTGGCCGACCGTGTTCCGCTCAAGGGGTTCTCCGCCATTCATCGCGCGATTTGGCCCGAGATCGATATCCTGGTGGATTGCGAACCGTTCATCGAAGCCATGCGTCCTGCCGATGGGCACGCTAACAGCAAGGCCATCGTTCATCATCTGCGCGTCGCCTATTCGTCGCTGATGGTGTTCCGGCGTTACGCGGTCCGCGGCGTCGTCGTCCTTCCAACCCGCAATACCCACATGCGCGTGGGCGCTCAGGCGGCGCGTCTGTTCGGCGTGCCCACGATCGAGGCGCAAACCATGTTGGGCGGCAAGATGCTGCGGCATCGGGGGCCCAACAGTGATCAGTGCGCGGTGCTGGATACCTGGTCGCGCGACTATTACCAGCATTATTTCGGCTATCCCGCCGAACACGTCCGGGTGCTGGGGTCGCTGCGCTTCGACAATTTCATGGCCAATCTGGAGGCAAATCGCGACGAACGGGAGTCCCTTAAGGAAACCCTGTTCCCTGGTGCGCCAGAGGGCTTCCCGCTTGTGATGTTCGGCACTCAGCCGCTTGATGCCGAACGGAACCTGCATTGCCTGAAACTGGTGATCGAGGCGTGCAAAGACATCGATGAGTGCCGGGTGGTGGTCAAACTGCATCCGGCGGAAAGTCAATCCAAGGCCAAGGCCTACAGTGAACTTGCCGTATCGCTGATGCCGGCCGACCGGGTGGCGGTGCTGACCGATGTCAACTTGGCGGCCTTGATGGCGGTGTCGAATCTGGTGGTTGCCCAATCCAGCAATATCCTGCTGGAAGCCGCCTATCTTGATCGGCGCGCCTGCTCGCTTCATTTCAGTGCGAACGAGCCCCCCATCAGCTTCGGCGAGATGGGAGTGGCCGAGGAAATTCGTCACGAATCCCGGGTGGCGATCAAGCTTAAACAGTTGCTGACCATCCCTGCCGGCAGCCACCCCGTCGATCAGTCACGGCGCGCCTATGTCGAGATGAACCCGCAACTGGCTCATGGCGGTTATCTGGAACGACTGGTCCAGGCGATCGACGAGATGCAGGTCGTGGACCTGGCCATCGAGCAGGTCATGGAGGCAGACGTCGCCCGGACGGAGCATTTCGCCGCCGGCGTGGTGGCGCCGGTGCGGGCCCGCCGCCAACCCGTCATGCGCGCTTTCGATGCGCAGACGCCGGTCAACAGCCTGGCGGATTTCGTGACCGCCTTCCAAGGTGGACCGGGGGCGAATTTTTATCGTTTCCGCCAGTTCGTGAACAAGCTGTCGAGCGAGCGGCGCACGATGCTTGCCAGCGAACTGGCTGGGGCGCTGGCCCAGCAAAGCGCCGCGTCGATCACCCATCTTGTCTTGTCCATGCACTTGGCCCTGGAGTCGGTGGACGTCCGCCAGCTTGCCGCCTTCATGGCCCAGGTGGACGACCTCGTCCGTGCCGGTATGTCGACAAGCAAGCGCGAGGCGGTGCACCTGGGAACGTTCGCGTTCTTCCGTCCGGTGGCGATCACGTCGGCAGCCGCCTATTTCCGAGACAATGAGGAAGGGTATGTGCCTGCTCCCAGCAGGCCCGACATCCGCCGCCTGCTGGTCCTGACGGAAGGCGACATCGATCCCGAGGTGGCGCTGGATTACGTTGGGCGGAGTTTCCCCAACGCCGAAGCGGTCACCATCAGCTTCCTCAGCCGGCCCAACAATGTGGTGGACCGGTTCCAGGACGAGTTGTTGCCGCGAACCGATCGCCGCTATGCCTTCATCGATCTGCTGGCCGATTACACCGGTAATTACATGCCCAGCATCAACAGCTGCGTCGGTGCGTCCTATGTGCAGGGCGACGCGGTGTGCGACGTGGCCCTTCGCGACGTGTCGGGGCCGTTGCAGCATGTGTTGGGCTTCCTGCGCGAGCCGTTGACCCAAGGCATCGAGGACCATTACTACCGCTACCTGCGCACGTTGAAGGCGGCAAGCGTGCTGTTCGAAGCCAATCCGGCCGACGCGCTGCTTCTGGTGGCGGCCACGGGCACCAACGTGGCTTCCGTCAGCGCGATGGCGCAGCGCCATTTCAGCCGAGACGACATTTTCGTGTCTGTGCCCGCGCGCCGCATCACCCAGTTCGAACACGTGGTGGAACAGATCCGGCAGTGCACCGCCGAGGCCGCCGCCGCCCCCGAACCCATCGAGCCCAGCCCGCTGGCCGACTTCCGCCCGCCGCCGCCATTCTGTTCGTTCGTGCACGGCCCCATCCGTCCGGCCCTCGATGCCGACACACTGTTGCCGCTGTCGGGGCAGGACGCCTATCGGGATCGCTATGCCGACATGCAGGCCCACGCCGAGCAGCTTGCCGCTTATGTGGGCGGGCTCGGCAAGGCGGATACCGACGCTTGGCTGGTAACGGTTCCGGTGGCGCGGTACGGATCGGATGACAACGGCGACGATCCGTGGGTCCTGTTGGCGGTCAACTTCAACGATCGTGTTCACGCCACGCTCTACGAGGATCTGATCTCCCATTACGCCCGCGACACGCGTTTGATTCTGTTTGATTTCTCCGAACTGGGCGGTGCCGCCTACGCTGGCGTCGAGGAGCGGCAGTTCGGAAATGCCCGTTATGTGGAGGTCTATAAGTATCGCGAGATTCTGCGTGGCCTGAGCTTGCCGCCGGAATTGACGTTCCCCGCCACCGCCTTGGAGATCGGGCATCTTCACCCGATGATCCATCGCAACGCCGGGATCGGTATCAATTTCGCCGATCTGGATGGCGTGCTGAACCAGGCCGATTCGCGGACCGGCAGCGGCATGATGCCGTCTCACCTGGCGGTGGCGTTCGGCGTGATCGCCTTGGTCAACGGGCGCAACGTGGCCAAGGCGGTCGCCTGTCCGACGCGAAGCTCGCTCATGCGCATGGTCGCCCAGACCGCGCGCCTGTTCAAGATTCCCACGCTCGAGGCGCAGACGGTGCTCAACGGCCGCATGGTGCGCCATCGCGCCCCCAGCACCGACTATTGTTCGGTGCTGGAAACCTGGTCGCGGGATTATTACGCCGATTTCTTCGGTTACCCGCGCGAGCGGCTGTTGCTGGGCGGCGCGTTACGCTACGACCGCATTGTCGAGGGGGTCGAGAACGACGCCGCTCGCGAAACCATCGCCAACCTGCGCGAAACACTGTTCCCCGGCTCGGGCAATGCGCCGCTGGTGGTGTTCGGCACCCAGCCCATGCAGATGTCGGACAACCTGTTCTTCATCGAGCGGTTGCTGGAAGCCTGCCTGCAGGTGCCTGAAACGCGGGTGGTGATCAAGGTTCACCCGGCGGAAAGCGAATCCAATCGCCGCGCCTACGAACGTGTCGGCAAGAAGCTGTTCCCGGAAGATCGCCTGCTGGTGACCAAGGATGTGGATACCTATCATCTGATGATGGCTGCCAACCTGACCGCGTCCCAGACCAGCAACATTCTGCTCGAGGCCGGCTTCCTGGATTGCCGCGCGGTGTCGCTGCATTTCGGCGCCTACCATCCGCCGGTCGATTTCGAGGAAATGAACGCCGCCATGATCATCAAGGACCCGGCGGTATTGCCCGAAATCGTGCGTGATCTGCTGACGGCACCGCCGGGCACGCACTGGTTCGACGCCCGGCGGCGTCACTTCATCGACGAGAATCCGCAACTGGTGGATCGCCAGTACCGCCGTCGTATCGTCAGCTTCCTCGATCTGCTGGACGGCTGGAAGGATGGTTACGAGGCCATGGTGGCCGATGACCAGGCGCGGCTGGAGGCGTTCGATCCGGCAACCTGTGGCTGGCGCCTGTAAGTGATGGAAAAGCCGTTCGCGCTGGTTTTCCAGCTGGGCGCCGGCGATTGTGGCCGCCAGGCGATAGCGGCGCTGGCGGCCCAGGGATGGCGGGTCCAGGTGGTGGCAGCGGATGTGGATGTCGCCGTGCCGCCTGCCCTGGCGCCCATGGAGGTGCTGACCGCGCGCCATACCGATGCGATCTATGCCGCTGCAAATGCCTGGCAGCGGGCCATGCCCGGCGTGCGTCTGGCCGCGGGTGAGGCCTTGCACGACCTGCGCCCGTGGCCCGACGCGCCGCCGGCGGTGTGGGCGTGGCTCAACCGGCTGTACCCGTTCGTCCATGTGCACATTCGTCTGATCGAGCTGGTCCACGCGGCGGTGTCGCGCTTTGGCCCCACCGGCTGGGCGGTGGTGGGTGACGATCCCGCCTTTCCCTGGCGGCGCGGGCTGGTGGAACGCTGTCTGCGCAGCTTTTGCCCGCAAGCTCAGCCGCTTTTGCCCGAGCCAGCGGTCGTCGTGGAAGCCGAGCAGCCGCCCGCCGAGGAGCTTCGGGCAGATGTCATGCCGCGCCCGACCCCCTTGCGGTCGGCAGTGCGGTGGCTGTTGCGCCGGGTGGTGCCGGCCAAGCCCCGGCCGGTCGACCCTGCGCTCACCCTTGCCGCCGACGCGTTGCCGCCACCGACCGACATCGCGCTGGTCATGCGCGGCAAGCGCGGCAGCGTCTGGCATTTCAACCGCCAGACCGCCGCCTGGGGGGTGCGCGACGAGTATATCGAGAACGTCCCCGAGGCGGTGATCGACGCCTGTCGTGCCGCCGGGCAGACGCTGACCATCATCTATCATGGCGAGCCGCCCGACACCGACGACCAGCGGCGCGGCTATGCCCAGCGTTACCCCGATGTGGTCCGTGAAGTTGCCACCGGGCCGCTGTCCGACTTCTTCCGCGCCCATCGCCGCGCGGTGGCCAAGCGCATTCCCGCCGACTTCCACGCCCGCTACCTTGCCGATCCCGCGTTCGCCGGCGCGTTCAGCCATCGTGGCGTCGGCTATTGGGATTTCCTGCGCCCCCATGCCGAGGGGCACATTCCCCAGCTGGTCCTGGCGGTGCTGTGCCAATACGAGGCTTGGCGCGTGGTGTTCGGGCGGCTGGCCCCCAAGGTGGTGGTCGGCGGCCGCATGGAGGCGGTGCCGACCATGACCCAGGCAGCCCACGCGGTGGGCGCGCGGGTGGTCAGCGTCAAACTAGGCGTGGGGCAGGAGATGATGCCCAGCACCATCGCCGACCGCCCCGACGGCAGCTATGCCGCCGATGCGTTCCCCGATGCCCTGGCGGTGTGGGGCGAGTATCAGGCGGATCTGCTTGGCAAGGAATTTCCCCATTATCCGGGGCGGGTGGTCGCCACCGGCCGCACCCGCAGCGACACCTTCGCCGCCGACACGCTGCCGCGTGCCGAGGTGCGGCAGCGCCTGGGCATCCCCGAGGACGCCCGCCTGATCGTCTATGCGGCGACCGCGCGCACCCATTATGCGCGCTGGCCCGAGGCCGGCCACGGCGCCTGCTGCCTGTCGCTTCAGGGGTTCGAGGCCGGGCTGCGCGCCCTGGCGGCGCTGGCCGACCAGCGCACCTGGGTGCTGGTCAAGCCGCATGCCGCCGACGATTTGGAACGCATCGCCGCCCTGGTGGCGGCCTGCGGCAATCCCCGGGTCACGCTGATGCGGCCGGGCGGGGCCATTCACAATGCCGATCTGCTGGGCGCGTCCGACGTCTTGGCCAGCAGCCTCAGCTCCATCTTCGCCGAGGCCGTCTTGCTGGATTGCCCGGCGGTCAACCTGTGGCTGCCCGAGGTGAACTTCCTCTACGAGGAACAACGCTGCCGGCTTTAC
Organism: Magnetospirillum sp.; assembly: GCA_035298685.1. Classification (GTDB taxonomy): domain Bacteria; phylum Pseudomonadota; class Alphaproteobacteria; order Rhodospirillales; family Magnetospirillaceae; genus Magnetospirillum. Next base: position 7,638 of record DATGXU010000139.1, read on the forward strand.
GGGCGCATCGCGGTGACGGTGGAGACCGCCGAGGCCATGGCGGAGGCCGTGGCCCGGCTGCTGAACGACCCCCAGGCGCGCGCGGCCGAACTGGCCCGCGCCAAGGCGGCACTGACCGACATCATCGGGCCGGTGGACGGCCGCAACGCCGAACGGGTGGCGGCGCTGGTGATGGAGATGCTCTCAGGTCGCTGACCCGAGCGCCGGGGAGGGTGAGGGCTCGCCGGCCGGCTGTTCCCGGCCCGGCGACCCCAAACGATTACATGCGCTGGTCGAGGTTGCGGCCGGTCTCGATGTGGTGGAACTGCGGGATGCAGGCGGCCACCAGCCGGACCACGTCTTCCTTTTTCGGCATCTCTTCCTCGCCGCGGATCACCCGGTCCAGATACTGGATCATCGGGCCAAGCGTCCCGGTCGGCGCCGGCAGGTAGTCGACGGCGACCACGTCCTTCAGGCCCAGATCGACGGTCTTCTCGCCGTCGCCGACGAATTCCTCGTAGGGCTTTTCGCCGGCGGTATCCAGCGGCGTCACCAGCAGCGGATAGAAGCCGGCAGCGATGTCGGCGGCGGCGCAGCGGCGGGCCTTGTCCTCGTCATCGTAATGGCGCGGCTCGAAGCCCAGGTGGCGGATGGTGTTCTCGGCCACGTCCTGCAGCAGCACCAGGCCTTCCTCGGGCGAGAAGGTGGGGATGGCGATGTTGCCCTGGCTGCCGCGCAGCCACGACAGCAGCGAGATCTCGGCAGCCTCGCGGTGCGAGATGAAATAGCGGCGCACGCCGGCCGGCACCGCCATGGGCTGGCCGACGCGGTGGCGCATCAGGAAGGCCTGCGGCAGGCTGCCGTTCGAGAACGCCACATTGGCGAAGCGGGCCGAGGTGGTGGTGGCGGTGAAGCCGGACACCGCTTCCGACGAGAACATCACGTGTTCCATCAGCCGCTTGCTGGCGCCCATCAGGCTGACCGGGTTGGCGGCCTTGTCGGTGGATACGCAGTAGTACCGGCCGGAAAAGCCGGTGTCGCGCAGCCAGCTCATGAAGCGAACCTGCTTCGAGATGTTGGTTTCCAGCATCTGCAGCAGGGAATAGGGGTCCTTTTCCGAGCGCACGTGCTTGAGCGCGGCGAAATTGAACACGGCGTCATAGGGGCCGTTGGCGCGCAGGAAGGCGCGCATGATCGGCGTGCCGTAATCCAGCGGCAGGGTGCGCAGGTCTTCCACGTCCACGCCTTCGGGGCGGCTGCGCAGGTTGCGCACCACTTCCACCAGGCTGTTTTCGCTCTGGTCGACCACGTGCAGCGACTTGGGCGAAAACTCGGTCAGCACCTCCACCGCCGCCGAGCCGATGCTGCCGGCGCCGCCGACCACCAGGACGCGCTTGCCCGACAAGGCATCCTTGAGTTCCTGGCGACAGGCGGCGAAATCCTGGGCAAAGCAGCTTTCCGTGCGGCCGGTTGCCAGGAATTGCAGGCTGTTCTCGGACGGGATCGACCGCTGTCCGGCGGTGCTGGTGGTCATGGGTTTCGTACCTATAATAATCGCCGCGAAGGGTCGGAAAGTTAGGCCAGCGGCCGTTTCGGGTCAAAGGATTAATTGCGGAGCGCCCGCCCGTGTTGTAGTCATTTCGGGCAGCCTTGGGGGGGTGTCTCCCCGGCGTGATTTCTTGCCCGAGAAGGATGTTCGTATGATCCCGCTTGCCGTGCCCAACCTGTCCGGGAACGAGGGGCGCTATCTTCAGGAATGCGTCCAGTCCACCTTCGTGTCCACGGTCGGTCCCTTCGTGACCCGGCTCGAAGAAATGGTGGCCGCCAGCGCGGGCGGGTCCGGTGCGGTCGCCACCTCGGCCGGCACGGCGGCCTTGCATGCCGCGTTGCTGGCGGTGGGCGTGCGCCCCGGCGATCTGGTCATCCTTCCGTCGTTCACCTTCATCGCCAGCGCCAATGCGGTCGCCCATTGCGGCGCCACCCCGTGGCTGATGGATGCCGATCCGTTCCGCTGGACGCTTGATCCCAACCAGTTGGAAAGCCTGCTGGAAAATGAAGCCGAGGTGATCGGCAAGGACCTGTATCGCCGCGCCTGCGGTCGTCGCGTGGCGGCCATCCTGCCGGTGTTCACCCTGGGCATCGCGCCCGAGATGGACGCCATCAACGCCATCGCCAAGCGGTTCGGCCTGCCGGTGATTGCCGACGCCGCCGCCGCCATCGGCGTGCAGGTGGGCGGCGAGCCGGTGACCGCCGCCGCCGATCTGGTGTGCTTTTCCTTCAACGGCAACAAGACCGTCACCTCGGGTGGCGGCGGCGCCGTGGCCGGGCGCGACGCCAACCTGCTGAAGCGGGTGCGGCACCTGACCACCACCGCCCGCATCTCCACCGACTACACCCACGACATGGTGGGCTACAATTACCGCATGACCAATATCGAGGCGGCGGTGGGCGTGGCCCAGCTGGAACAGCTCGACACCTTCCTGGCCGCCAAGCGCCGCATCCGCAAGGGCTATGACGACGCCTTCCGCGGCATGCCGGGCGTGGAACTGTTCCCCGAGGTTTCCGAGGACGAAAACGTCTGCTGGTTCTCGGGCGTCGTGCTGGACGCCGATGTGCATCCGTCGGTCAAGACCGTGTGCGACAAGCTGCGCGAGGCCGGTGTCGAGGGCCGCACCTTCTGGCGTCCCATCCACACCCAGCCGCCCTTCGTCACCGCGCCGCGCGGCGCCATGGACGTGGTGGACGGGCTGTGGGGCCGCGTGTTGACCCTGCCGTGCTCGACCTCGCTGACCGAGGCCGATCAGGCCAAGGTCATCGACGCGCTGACCGGCATCCTGCGCCGGACCGCCTGACCATCATGCGTGTCTTCCTCGGCGTCAGCGGCCAGGCGGGGCAACCCATGGCCCTGGCCCGAGGATTGCGCGCCCTGGGCGTCGACGCTTCGGCGGTCTGTGTGTCCTCGGGCGCCTTCGACTACGAATGCGACGAACCGCTGCGGCTGCGCCACGACCGCGACCACGAGGGCGTGGCGGCGTGGCTGGACGCCAACCTGCATCGCTTCGACGTCTTCCACTTCCACTCGCGTCCCTTCCTGATCCAGTCGGGTGAACTGCGGTTCCCGTCCATGCTGGATCTGTTGATGCTGAAGGCGGCACGCAAGGCGGTGCTGTTTCACTATCGCGGCACGGAAATCCGCTTCCAAGAGGCGTTCCGTCAGGCCAACCCCCATCATTTCTGCGACGACGATCCCGGCGGGCTGTTCGCCCGCATCGGTGACCATACCAAGGCCACCCATCTGGCCTTCGTACGCGCGGTGGCGGATCGCATTCTGGTCACCGATCCCGAGATCGCCGCCTATGTGGGGGAGGGCGCCATGGTCGTGCCGCGCGCCATCGACATGGACGCTTGGCCCGATGTGGGGGTGGCGGAGAACGAACACCCCGATGGGCCGCTGATCTGCCATGCCCCCAGCCGGCGCGGCCTCAAGGGCACCGACAGCCTGTTGGCGGCGCTGGAGCAGTTGAAGGCCGAAGGCGTGCGCTTCCGCCTGGATCTGATCGAGGGCGTTCCCAATCAGCAGGCGCGCGAACGGCTGATGCAGGCCGACCTGGTGGTGGATCAACTGCGCATCGGCTGGTACGGCGTGCTGGCGGTCGAGGCCATGGCGCTGGGCAAGCCGGTGGTGGCCTATCTGCGCGAGGACCTGATCGCGGCGGCGCCAGCCGGTCTGCCGGTGGTGTCGGCCTCGCCCGATACGGTGGCCGATTGCTTGCGCGGGCTGCTGACCGATGCGGCGCGGCGGCGCGACCTTGCCCGCCAAAGCCGAGCCTTCTGTGCCGGCTATCACGCCAACACGGTGGTGGCGCGCCAATTGGCCGACATCTACCGCGACGCGCTGGCGACCCCGGCGCCGTTGAACGTGACCGGCGCCTTCCGCTTGCTCGATCATCAGGTGGCGCTGGAGCGCCGCATGGCGGTGGAGCAGGCGTTGCGCGCCCGCTCGCTGGGCGCCCTGTGGCGGCGGCTGCGGCGCGCGCTATCCCTGCAATAGGCGCCGCACCAGCGCGCCCACCCGCTCGGCGAAGGGTTCGTTGAAGCTGGGGAACAGCCCCTCGGGCACCTGCGGCGGCTGGCGTTCGGCCAGCATGCGGTCGAGCATGTGGTGCAGTTCGTCGTGGCTGCGGGCACGGGGCAGCACCCGCTCGATCTGCGCTTGCATGCGGTCCAGCACGCCGGCCGGGTCGAAAGACAGCGACGGGATGCCCGCCGCCATGCAATCCAGCGCCGCCGTGGAATACACCGTCACCGCCAGCGCCGCCCGGCCGCGCAATTGACGCGCCGCCTCGCCATGGGCGGGCAGC
>DATGXU010000140.1:0-11910 GCA_035298685.1 Magnetospirillum sp.
TCGATCTTTCCGGCGACGTGGTGAGTGAGGGCGCCGATGGCGGCACCGACAAGGTGCTGTCCAGCGACACCTACACCCTGTCCGCCAACGTGGAAAACCTGACCCTGACCGGTTCGGCGGCGATCGACGGCACCGGCAACGACCTCGGCAACGCCATCACCGGCAACGATGCCGCCAATGTGCTGGACGGCAGCGCCGGGCTGGACACCCTGGAGGGTGGTCTGGGCGACGACACCTATGTGGTCGATCTTTCCGGCGACGTGGTGACCGAGGGCGTCAATGCCGGCACCGATTATGTGCTGTCCAGCGACACCTACACCCTGTCCGCCAACGTCGAGAACCTGACGCTGACCGGCACGGCGGCGATCGACGGCACCGGCAACGCCCTCAACAACGCCATCATCGGCAACGTTGCCGCCAACACCCTTGTCGGCGATGGGGGGGACGACATCCTGAGCGGCGCTGCTGGCGACGACGTTATGATCGGCGGTGCCGGTGACGACATTTATGTGGTCAGCAATCTTGGCGACGTGGTCGTCGAGGACGCCAATGGCGGCACCGACATTGTGAAGGCCAGTGTCAACGTCATTATGGCCGCGAATGTGGAAGAGCTGATCCTGACCGGCACGGCGGCGATCAACGGCACCGGCAACGGCTTGGCCAATGCCATGACCGGCAATGCCGCCACCAATACGCTGGACGGTGGCATCGGCAACGATACCCTGAATGGCGCCGAGGGTGCCGACCTCATGATCGGCGGCTCTGGCAACGATGTCTATGTGGTCGACAATGTCGGGGACATGGTGAGCGAGGGGGCCAATGGCGGCACCGACTATGTGCAGTCCAGCGCCACCCATGTCATGGCCGCCGAGGTGGAAAACCTGTTGTTGACCGGCACGGCGGCGATCAACGGCACCGGCAACGGGCTGGACAACGTCATCACCGGCAATGATGCCGCCAACACCCTTGTCGGCGGTGCGGGCGACGACAACCTGATCGGTAACCTTGGTGCCGATACCCTGATCGGTGGCCTGGGCAACGATTTCTACCAGGTTGCCGCGGACGGCGACGTGATCATCGAGGGCGCCAATAGCGGCACCGACGTCGTGCTGTCCAATGCAACTTGGACGCTGGGTGCCAATTTGGAAGATCTGACGCTGATTGGTTCGGCGGCGATCAAAGGCTTCGGCAACGGCTTGGCCAATGTCATGACCGGCAACGTCGCCGCCAATACGCTGGACGGCGGCGACGGCGACGATGTCCTGAATGGCGCAGAGGGCGCCGACGTCATGATCGGCGGCTCTGGCAACGATGTCTATGTGGTCGACAATGCCGGGGACACGGTGAGTGAGGGCGCCGGCGGCGGCACCGATTATGTGCTGTCCAGTGACACCTGCACCCTGTCCGCCAACGTCGAGAACCTGACGCTGACCGGCACGGCGGCGATCGACGGCTATGGGAACGGCGTCGCCAACAGCATTACCGGCAACAGTGCGGCCAACGCGTTGGACGGCGGCGTCGGGGCCGACACCCTGACGGGTGGTCTCGGAGACGACTACTACTGGGTCGACAATGCCGGCGACACAGTGGTGGAACAGGCGAACGAGGGCAACGACGCCGTCCGGACTTATGTCAACTGGACCCTGGGCGCCAATCTCGAAATCCTGATGCTGTCGGGGACATCCGCGATCAACGGCACCGGCAATGGCCTTGCCAATACCATCAGCGGCAACAGCGGCAACAACGTGCTGGACGGCGGCGCGGGGGCGGACACCCTCACCGGACGAGAGGGCGACGACACCCTGATCGGCGGCGCCGGGGCCGACACCCTGATCGGAAGCGAGGGCGCCGACGTCTATAAGTACGTCAACAGCACCGAAGGCGGCGATTCCATCATCGCCTTCATTCATGGACAGGACAAACTTACGGTGGTTTCGTCCAACTTCGGGAACCTGAGTGTCGGGGCGCTGGCGTCCAGCGCCTTCGCCCTGTCCACCCAAACCCAGACCACCGCCACCCGCTTCATCTACAACGCGTCGACCGGCGTGCTGTCGTACGACGCGGACGGTGTGGGGACCGCATCCGCCGCGGTAACCCTGGCTACCCTGACCGGCGGGACCGGCTTCAGCGCCAGCGACGTCACGGTCGTGTCGTCCTAATAAGAGAGATGGCGGCTGCATGATATGCCATCGGCAGCCGCCATCTGAACATCTGTATGTTTTGGTTGCGGTGCGCATCGTCACCGCGTACCGTTAAGTTATCAAGGTGACACCGCGCGACCCGGGTGAACAAAGCGGCGGCGGCGTCATCAGTGACCTTGTTTTCCCTTGTGCCGGGTCTTCACGCGGAAGATCGGGGCGTCATCGGAAACGGATATCAAGAGCAGGAGCCGCATCATGGCTGTCATCTCCGAATACACTGACGTCTCGTCGGGAACTCTTTCCGGTGAAATCATCGATGACGGAGGGACCCTGCATCTGGGCGAGGGCAGCATCAGCGGCGCCACGGTCAATTCCGGCGGCCTGATCGAACTCGACGGCGGCACGCTCAGCGATGCGACGGTCTATGACGGCGGACACCTGTATATGTGGCATGCCGACGCCGAGCGCGTGGTGGCGGCGGGCGGTTCCGTCAACCTGGGCGACGGTGCCATCACCGGCCTGACCATCAACCACGGCGGTATGGTCGGCCAGCTTGGCGGCACCATCAGCGGCGTCACCATCGATGGTGGCGGCTATATGGAGGTGGTGGGCGGCTACTTCACCGCAATGTTTTTTGTTGATCTGCCGGGCGGCATCGTCAACGGCGTCACCATCAACGACGGTTCCCTGGTGCTTCGGCAGGGGACTGCCGCCAACGGGGTAACGCTGAACGGCGGCAGTCTGTATATCGGTGCCTTCGGGTCTGCCACCAATGTCACGGCCTTGAGCGGGACCACCGTTGAAATCACCGAAAATGGTGAGGCCAGCAATCTGACCATTGCACACGGGGCCATGCTCGACATGAGCCAGGTAAACACCGGTGCCAAGCTTCACGGGGTAACTGTCGCCGGTTCCGCAGTCATCGCCGCTGGCCATATCGGTGGGCTGACGGTAGAAAACGGCGGCGATGTCAGCCTGACAAGCACCTGGACCAACTGCTACCCTGGTGATCATGCTGTGGTCAAAAGCGGTGGAACTCTCCACTGTTGGGCGGGAACTGCCGTGACTGTCGCCCAGGGTGCCAATGTTTACATCACCGGCCGGAATGACAGGGTAAACCAAGAAGATTGGCGGTACGAGCAAGGCACCCTGCATTTCACCATGGGCCGCTACGGCGACATCGTTCGGGCGGGCTACGGCGACGACACCATTGCCGGCATGGGCGGCAATGACGTGCTTGATGGCGGCGCCGGCAACGATACCATCGATGGCGGCACCGGCGTCGACACCATGACCGGCGGCACCGGCGACGACACCTATGTGGTGGACGACGCCGGCGACGTGGTGATCGAGGATGCCGGCGGCGGCAACGACACCGTGCTGTTCACCGGCACCTGGGTTCCGGCCCATTACGACAATGTCGAAAATCTGGTGCTGGTCGGGTCGTCGCCGCTGGACGTCACCGGCAACGGCCTGGACAACACCATCACCGGCAACGGCGCCGACAACGTGCTCAATGGCGGCACCGGCAGCGACAGCCTGAGCGGTGGCGCGGGTAACGACACCTATGTGGTCGACAATGTCGGCGACGTGGTGAGCGAATCGTCCAGCGACGGCGGCGTCGATACCGTCGAATCCAGCGTTAGCTATACGCTGGAGGCCAATGTGGAAAATCTGGTGCTGACCGGAACCGAGGCGATCAACGGCATCGGCAACGCGCTCGGCAACACCATCACCGGCAACGATGCCGCCAATCTGCTCGATGGCCGCGACGGGGCCGACCACCTTTATGGCGGCGCCGGGGCTGACACCCTGAGGGGTGGCAATGGCGCCGACTTCCTTGACGGTGGCGCCGGTGGCGATGTCATGTGGGGAGGTGTCGGCAACGACACTTACGTGGTGAATGACGCCGGTGATGCGGTGATCGAGGGCATCGGCGGCGGCATCGACACCGTGCGGACCAGCGTTGAGTATCGCATGGACACCTTTGTTGAAAATGCGGTGATAATTGGCACCGACCGTGTGCGGGTTACTGGAAATGCTTCGGATAACCTGATCATTGCTAGTGATGCCGGCTGTGTCATGGATGGTCACCTTGGTGCGGATACCATGATCGGCGGGGAAGGGCACGATGGATACTACGTGGACAATGTCGGAGACGTGGTAATTGAAAACGGTGTGAGCAGTACAGACACTGTTTTTAGCTCTATCAACTACACGCTCTCTGCCAATTTAGAGGGCCTGATTCTACGTGATAACGCGATTGAAGGCGTCGGCAACGATCTCGACAATCTTATTTACGGAAACTTAGAGGCCAATATCCTTAAGGGCTGCGTCGGCAACGACCATTTTATTGACGGTTGGGGTCATGTGGTCGACACCCTCATCGGCGGATCAGGTAACGATTTCTACGATCTTTACGCTGAAGATGTATTGGTTGAGGATGCTGGTGGCGGCATCGACTCAGTCTGTATTCGTCTTTACGTTGAAGTCAGTTATACCCTGGGAGACAATATCGAAAATCTCTTCGTGGAAGCTTACGGCAACAGCCGCACCATTGAGGGCGTTGGCAACAACCTCGACAATTGGATCGTTGGCTACGATCGCGCCAACGTGCTGCGCGGCCTGGGCGGCAACGACACTCTTGACGGCGGCGGCGGTATCGACACCCTGATCGGTGGGGTGGGCAACGACACCTATGTGCTGGCTGACGCCCGTGACGTGCTGATCGAGGAAGCCGATGGCGGTAACGACACTATCCAGGTCGCTCAGGTCTGCTGGTACGGCGGATTTGCAGAAGAACACGGCCTTGAGCCGGGCTGGTTTGTTCAGTCGCCCACTAAAAAAGAGGCTGACATCGCCACAAACTGGTCGTTGAACAATTGGGCCAATGTCGAGAACCTGGTGCTGACCGGCAGAAAGGACATGAACGGCACCGGCAACGACCTGAACAACGTCATCACCGGCAACTGTGCCGCCAACGTGCTGGATGGCGGCGAGGGCGCCGACACCCTGACCGGCGGCTGGGGCAACGACACCTACGTGCTGGGCGACGGCAGCGACACGGTGGTCGAACTGGCCAATGGCGGCACCGACACCATCCTGAGCGCGCGGACCCGCTCGTTGGGCGATTATGCCAACGTGGAGAACCTGACGCTGACGGGATCGTCGGCCATCGACGGCACCGGCAACGGGCTCGGCAACGTCATCATCGGCAACTGTGCCGCCAACGTGCTGGATGGCGGCGCGGGCAACGACATTCTTACCGGCGGCGGGGGCAACGACACCTACGTGCTGGGCGACGGCAGCGACACGGTGGTCGAGCTGGCCGATGGCGACACCGACACCATCCTGAGCGCGCGGACCCGCTCGTTGGGCGATTATGACAACGTCGAGAACCTGACGCTGACGGGATCGCGCGCCATCAATGGCACCGGCAACGCGCTCGACAACGTCATCACCGGCAACAACGCCGCCAACGTGCTGGATGGCGGCGAGGGCGCCGACACCCTGATCGGCGGCGGGGGCAACGACACCTACGTGCTGGGCGACGGCAGCGACACGGTGGTCGAGCTGGCCGATGGCGACACCGACACCATCCTGAGCACGCGGACCCGCTCGTTGGGCGATGATGCCAACGTCGAGAACCTGACGCTGACGGGATCGTCGGCCATCAATGGCACCGGCAACGGGCTCGACAACGTCATCATTGGCAATGACGCCGCCAACGTGCTGGATGGCGGCGAGGGCGCCGACACTCTGAACGGTGGCCGGGGCAACGACACCTATGTGCTGGGCGAGGGCAGCGACACGGTGATCGAGTTGGCCAATGGCGACACCGACACCATCCTGAGCGCGCGGACCCGCTCGTTGAACGATTTTGCCAACGTGGAGAACCTGACGCTGACGGGATCGTCCGCCATCGACGGCACTGGCAACGGGGTCGGCAACGTCATCACCGGCAACGACGCCGCCAACGTGCTGGATGGCGGCGCGGGCGCCGACACTCTGACCGGCGGCCGGGGCAACGACACCTACGTGCTGGGCGACGGCAGCGACACGGTGGTCGAACTGGCCGATGGCGGCATCGACACCATCCTGAGCACGCGGACCCGCTCGTTGGGCGATTATGACAACGTCGAGAACCTGACGCTGACGGGATCGTCGGCCATCAATGGCATCGGCAACGCGCTCGACAACGCCATCACCGGCAACTGTGCCGCCAACATTCTGAATGGCGGCGAGGGCGCGGATATTCTGACCGGCGGCCGGGGCAACGACACCTATGTGCTGGGCGACGGCAGCGACACGGTGGTCGAGTTGGCCGATGGCGACACCGACACCATCCAGAGCGCCCAGACACGCTCGTTGGGCGATTATGCCAACGTCGAAAACCTGACGCTGACGGGATCGTCCGCCATCGACGGCACCGGCAACGAGCTGGACAACCTCATCACCGGCAACGACGCCGTCAACGTGCTGAATGGCGGCGAGGGCGCCGACACTCTGAACGGTGGCGCCGGAGCGGACAGCCTGATCGGCGGTGTGGGCAACGACACCTATGTGGTCGACGATCTCGGCGACGTGGTGGTCGAGCAGGCCGATAGCGGCACCGACAAGGTGCTGTCCAATTTCAGCTACACTCTGGCCGACAACGTGGAAAATCTGGCGCTGACCGGCTGGTCCGCCATCAATGGCACCGGCAACGCGCTCGACAACGCCATCACCGGCAACGACGCTGCCAACGTGCTGAACGGCGGCGAGGGCGCGGATATTCTGACCGGCGGCCGGGGCAACGACACCTATGTGGTCGACAACGACGGCGACGTGGTGATCGAACTGGCCGATGGCGGCATCGACACCATCCAGAGCGCCCAGACCCGCTGGTTGGGCGATTATGCCAACGTGGAAAACTTGGTGCTGACCGGCACGTCGGCCATCGACGGCACCGGGAATGCGCTCGACAACCTTATCGTCGGCAACAGTGCCGCCAACGTGCTGAATGGCGGCGCCGGCGCCGACACCCTGAACGGCGGTGTGGGTGCGGATAGCCTGATCGGCGGCACGGGCAACGACACCTTCGTGGTCGACGATCTCGGCGACGTGGTGGTCGAAGTGGCCGATAGCGGCACCGACAAGGTGCTGTCCAATGTCAGCTACACCCTGGCCGACAGCCTGGAAATCCTGGTGCTGACCGGCTGGTCCGCCATCGACGGCACCGGCAATGCGCTCGACAACATCATCGTCGGCAACGACGCTGCCAACGTGCTGGATGGCGGCTTTGGTGCGGATGGTCTGACCGGCGGCCTGGGCGACGACACCTATGTGGTCGATAACGACGGCGACGTGGTGGACGAACTGGCCGATGGCGGCATCGACACCGTTCTGATCGGCGACAGCGTCACCCTGCGCGATTACGACAACGTCGAAAACGTGGTGCTGAGCGGTGGGTCGGACATCGACGCCACCGGCGACGACGGCGACAACGTCATCACCGGCAACGACGGCGACAACACCCTCAACGGCGGTGGCGGCGACGACACGCTCATCGGCGGTGGCGGCGAGGATTGGCTCAACGGCGGCGGCGACGACGACACGCTCGGCGGCGGCGGCGGCGAGGATTCGCTCAACGGCGGCGACGGCGAGGATTGGCTCAACGGCGGCGGCGACGACGACACGCTCGGCGGCGGCGGCGGCGAGGACACGCTCAACGGCGGTGTCGGCGAGGATTGGCTTAACGGCGGCGGCGGTGACGACACCCTCAACGGCGACGGTGGCGAGGACTCGCTCGTCGGCGGTCTCGGCGGCGACACGCTCAACGGCGGTGCGGGCGACGATTATCTGGGCGGCGGCGGCGGTACCGACACCCTGGTCGGCGGCCTGGGCGACGACACCTATGTGGTCGACGCCGGCGGCGACGTGACGACGGAAACCTCGGGCGGCGGCGGTGTCGACACGGTGCAGTCCAGCGTCAGCCGCACCTTGGGCGATTATCTGGAAAACCTGCAGCTGACCGGAACGGCGGCGATCAAGGGCGCCGGCAATTCCCTGTCCAACGTCATCACCGGCAACGGCGCGGCCAACGTGCTGAGCGGCGGCGGCGGCAACGACGTGCTGAGCGGCGGGGCGGGTGCCGACACGCTGCTTGGTGGCCAGGGGGCGGACACCCTGACCGGCGGCGCCGGGGCCTACGTCTTCAAATACGCCAGCCTGCGCGACGGCGGCGACCGCATCAACGGCTTCGTCCACGGCGTCGACAAGATCGCGCTGGTGTCGCCCAACTTCGGCAGCCTGAAGGCCGGAGCGCAGGCCCCCCTCACCTTGACCCTGGGGGGGCAGGCGGGCAGCAATGCCACCCGCTTCATCTTCAACGCGGCCACCGGCGTGCTGTCCTATGACGCCGACGGCTCCGGACGCGGCGCGGCGGTGACGCTGGCCACCCTGACCGGGGTGAAGACTCTCACGGCCAGCGACATCATCCTGGTTTCGTCGTGACGCCGGCGCCACGCCCTCTGCCCGCCACGGGCGGCAGAGGGCGTGGCCTCAGCTTTTGCCGTCGCAGGGCTTGCCGGGATGGCTGATGGGGGTATGTGACGGCGGGTCGCTGGCGGGGAACGAGTCCTCGCCGGCCAGGTCCACGTCGTCCTCGTCCTCGGGATTGCTTTGATATTGGGGAACCTTGCGGCCCGGCTCGCGCGGGTCGGTGGCGGTTCTGGTCCCCAGTTTCTCGCCCATATCCATGATCCTCGTGCTTGTCGCCTTTCGGATGTGGGTATGGCCGCAGGGGGGCGCAAACACGCAAAAGAGGGCCGGTGCCGGTGCGCCGGCCCGTCTTTTTTCAGACCAGCTCGATCAGCTTGCGTACCACCGCCTCGGCGCCGGTGGCGATCTGGCCGATGGTGGATTCCAGCATGTAGCAGGGCGAGGTCACCACCTTGTTGCGCAGGTCCACCACGATCTCGCCGTGCAGCTTGTTGACGTGGTGGGCGCCCATCTGTTCCAGCGCGGCGGCGGTGCCGGCATCGGTGCCGATGGTCAGCTCCACGTCGCCCAGCACGCGGGCCAGCACCGCCGGGGCGATGCACAGCGCGCCGATGGGCTTTTGCGCGGCGCGCATGGCCTTGATGCTGCGCTCCACGTCGGCGTCGACCCGGCATTCCGGGCCGTCCGCCGCGAACGAGCACAGGTTCTTGGCGGCACCGAACCCGCCGGGGAGGATCAACGCATCGAAGGCGGCGGCGTCGAAGGCCGACAGCGCCTTGATCTGGCCGCGGGCGATGCGGGCGGCCTCGACCAGCACGTTGCGGCTTTCGCCTGCGACCTCGGTGCCGGTCAGGTGGTTGACCACGTGCATCTGCGCCACGTCGGGGGCAAAGCATTGATAGGTGCCGCCGGCACGGTCGATGGCCAGCAGCGTCAGCACCGCCTCGTGAATTTCGGCGCCGTCATAGACGCCGCACCCGGACAGCACCACGGCGAAACGAGGTTTGGACATGGTGGAAGTTCCTTAATTTGGAGCCTGCACGGCCCGCTTGGTCTAACGCGATCGCCAACATAGCCCGGAAAACGATTGCCGACCACCCGGGCCCCTGGTCTATGGTTTCCCCTGCCGTCGTTCTGCACTGCAATATGGGATCGAGAGCAGCATGGTTGAAGCAACCGCCTACGCGCGATTGGAAGCGATATTCCGGAAGGCGAGCATTCTGGGCGACACCCTGTCGGTGTTGCACTGGGACATGTCCACCATGATGCCCGAAGGCGGGGCCGAAGCCCGCGCCGACCAGCTGGCGTTGCTGAAAACGCTGGCCCACGAAACCATCACCGCGCCCGAGGTGGCCGATCTGCTGGCCGAGGCCGAAACCGAGGTGTCGGACCCGTGGCAGCAGGCCAATCTGCGCGAGATGCGCCGCGACTGGGTGCATGCGGCAGCGGTGCCGTCCGATCTGGTCGAGGTGCTGGCCAAGGCGGAATCCACCTGCGAGATGATCTGGCGGCAGGCGCGCCCGGCCGCCGATTTCAAGCAGGTGATGCCCAGCCTGAAGGCGTTGCTGGGGCTGGTGCGCCAGGCCGGACAGGCCAAGGCCGAGGCGCTGGGCATGCCGGTGTACGACGCCTTGCTGGACCAGTACGAGCCGGCCGGGCGCTCGGCCGACATCGACCGGGTGTTCGCCGACCTAGAAGGCTTCCTGCCCGAGTTCATCGGCCGCGCCCTCGACGCCCAGGCCCGCCGCCCGGCGCCGCGCCTGCCGGCGGGGCCGTTCCCGACCGAGACGCAGCGGGCGGTCGGGCTGGACTTCATGACCGCGCTGGGCTTCGACTTCGCCCATGGCCGCATGGACACCAGCTTTCATCCCTTCTGCGGCGGCTATCCCGACGACACCCGCATCACCACCCGCTATGACGAGGCCGACTTCACCTCGGCACTGATGGGCGTGCTGCACGAGACCGGCCACGCGCTGTACGAGTTCGGCCTGCCCGGCGGGCGCTGGCGCCACCAGCCGGTGGCCCGGGCGCGCGGCATGCAGATGCACGAAAGCCAGAGCCTGCTGATGGAGATGCAGGCCTGCCGCAGTCGCGAATTCACCGCTTGGGCGGCGCCCAAGCTGGCGGCGGCCTTTGGCGGCAGCGGGCCGGAATGGGGCGCCGAGAACCTTTATCGTTACGGCATTCAGGTGGAACGGGGCTTCATCCGCGTCGATGCCGACGAAGTCACCTATCCCGCCCACGTCATCATCCGCTATGGCCTGGAAAAGGCACTGATCGAAGGCCGCATGGAGGTCGAGGACCTGCCCGCCGCCTGGAACGAGGGCTACGGCCGCCTGTTGGGCATCACGCCGCCCGACGACCGGCTGGGCTGCCTGCAGGACATCCACTGGTACATCGGCTCGTGGGGATATTTCCCCACCTACACCCTGGGCGCCATGACCGCCGCGCAACTGTTCGACGCCGCCAAGAGCGCCGATCCCGCCATCCTGCCCGCCATCGGCCGCGGCGATTTCGCGCCGCTGCTGGCATGGCTGCGGGCCAACGTGCACGGCAAGGGCAGCAGCCTGTCCACCCGCGACCTGCTGATCCAGGCCACCGGCCGCCCGCTGGACGCCGGCGTGTTCAAGGCGCATCTGGAAAGGCGTTATCTGGGCGACTGACGCGGGATCTGGGCGACTGACGCGGGGGAGCCATCCGCCGGCAGGGGTGGACACCGCCGGGCACCACATATAGGTTGTGGCCGTCCTAGCAGTCGTGGTGCCCATGCGGCTATCAACCAAGATGTACATGGACCGGTGGGTCGCCGGTCCGCTGCTGCTTCTGCTCAAGCCCCTGGTCATGCTGCTGGGGCGGGTGCTGCGGCGCGACCACGCGCTGGGCGTCGGGCGCTCGCTGCTGGTGGTCAAGCTGTTCGGCGGCGGCAGTCTGTTCATCGCCCTGCCCAATCTGGTGGGGCTGAAGCGCCGTTATCCGGATACCGAGCTGATCCTGCTGACCACGCCGTCGGTGCGGCCGTTCGCCGCCGCCATGGGCGTGTTCGACCGCATCGAGATCCTGGACGATTCGGGTCTGTGGCGGCTGGTGTCCAGCGCGCTGGGGTGCTGGTGGCGGCTGGTGGGGGTGGATACCGTCGTCGATCTCGAGGTGCATTCCAACGCCACCACCCTGCTGGCGCTGGGTACGCTGGCCCGCAACCGGCTGGCCTTTTACCTGTACGACGCCGGGCTGAAACGCCACATCGCCACCCACCTGCTGTTCCTGCAGCAATTCTCGGGCATCTACT
>DATGXU010000141.1:0-2555 GCA_035298685.1 Magnetospirillum sp.
CTGGGGGTGTGCGATCACCGCGGCGGACGTGATGCTGGTGCTGCTGCTCCAGAACCGCGGCTTTCGCTACATCGAAGCCGTGGTGATCGTGCTCATTCTCACCATCGGCACCTGTTTCGGCATCGAGTTGTTTCTGGCCAAACCCGCCGCGGGGGCCGTGATCGCCGGCTTCGTGCCGAGCGCGGAAATCCTGAAAAATCCCGCTATGCTCTACGTCGCCATCGGCATTCTCGGCGCCACCGTCATGCCGCATAATCTCTATCTTCGTGCGTTCGGTGGACCCCGGCGACGCCGTTCGCTTCGGCATCGGCATGGGGTTGGCGTTGAACGAGAAGCTGTCGTTCTCGATCGGCTATCAGCATGACTGGGTTCTGAATACCAAGACGAAGTTCAGCGACGGCGAAATCAAATCGTCTCAGTTGTCGGTGGGGGCCATGACCTTCGGCCTGAACTGGCAGATGAGCGACAACGCGGCCATGAACCTGTCGGTCGCGGTGGGCGTCACCAACGACGCCCCGGATGTTCGGCTGATGGCCCGCGTGCCGATCACGCTGGACTTGTTTTAGGCCACCATCTCCTGCGGACCGTCCTGCACCGTTTCCATGTGAACATGGAAGCAGCTTTGGCACCACAGCACCGGAGCCAGCTTGCGGTCGCGGCTGACCCGATGGCGGGTGCGGCGGTCGCAGGCGGGGCAATGATGGAATTCGTCGTTACGGGTCTGCACTGGATTGTGCGTCATCGATCCTGTCCTTGAAATCGGTGGACAGGCAGATAAGCCTTTGCGCGCCGCCGCTCAAGGGAAGGTTTGATGACTATTCCGCAAGTGCAGTCCCTGTACTTTCGGTATGTTTTTGCCCCCGTACCATCATGCTCAGGCGTTCGAACCACAGGTATAGAACCGGCGTGATGTACAGCGTCAGCAACTGGCTGACCACCAATCCGCCCACCACCGCCAGGCCCAACGGCTGGCGCAGCTCGGCCGCCGCGCCTTGGCCCAGGGCGATGGGCAGGGTGCCCATGATGGCGGCCATGGTGGTCATCATGATCGGGCGGAAGCGCAGCAGGCAGGCCTGGCGGATGGCGTCGGCGGGCGCCATGCCCTGATGGCGCTGCGCGTCGAGCGCGAAGTCGATCATCATGATGGCGTTCTTCTTGACGATGCCGATCAGCATCAGGATGCCGATCATGGCGATCACCGACAGTTCCTGGCCGAACAGCATCAGCGTCAGCAGCGCCCCCACCGCCGCCGCCGGCAGGCCGGACAGGATGGTGACGGGATGGATCAGGCTTTCGTACAGGACGCCCAACACCACATAGATCACCACCACCGCCCCCAGCAGCAGGATGCCCTGATTGCGCATGGAATCCTGGAACACCTTGGCGGTGCCGGCGAAGGTGGGGGTGATGCCCGGCGGCATGCCGGCAAGGGTTTGCAACTCGCGGGTCCGTTCCACCGCCTCGCCCAGCGAATGGCCGGGGGCGACGTTGAACGAGATGGTCACCGCCGGCAATTGCGACTGATGGTTCACCGTCAGCGGGCCGACCCGGCGTTCGATGGAGGCCACGGTATCCAGCGCCACCAACTGCCCCGACGACGACCGTACCTTCAGCTTGGACAGCGCGCCGGTGTCGGCCTGATAGCGCGGGTCCATCTCCAGGATGACCGCGTAATCGTCCACCGGGGTGAAGATGGTGGAAATCTGACGGGCGCCGTACGACGAGTACAGCGCCGAGCGGATGGTTTCCAGCTTCACGCCCAGCGCCGCAGCCTTGTCGCGGTCCACGTTGACCAAAGCCTGCGGGCTTTTGATCATCAGGTCGGAATTGACGTCCTGAAACAGCGGATCGGCGGCCATGCTGGCCTGCATGCGGTCGGCAAAGCCGAACAGCTCGCCCTGGTCGATGCCTTCCAGCGTGTACTGGTACAGTGCCTTCGACGAGCGTCCGCCCACCACCAGGCTTTGGATGGGCTGCATGTAGACGTTGATGCCGGGCTGCTGCCCCAGTTTCTTGCGCAGGCCCTGGATGACTTCGGTCACATGCGGCCGCTGGTCGCGCGGCACCAGATTGACGAACATGCGCCCGGCATTGGTGGCGTTGGACATGCCCGACACGCCCACCGCCGAGGTGATGGCGGCAACCGACGGATCGGCCTGGATCACTGCCGCCACCTGCTTTTGCAGGTCGGCCATGGCCTGGAAGCTGATGTCCTGCGCGGCCTCGGTCATCACCATCATCTGGCCGGTGTCCTCGGTGGGGATGAACCCCTTCGGCACCGCGCCGAACAGCCACACCGTGGCGGCGATGGTGGCGGCGGTGACCACGCCCATGATCGCGCCGTGGTTCAGCACCCAGTCCAGGGTGACCCGGTACAGCGCTAGCAGGCGATCGAAGCCGCGTTCGAGCACGCGTTCCACCGCGCCGGCACTGCTGGCATGTTCCGGCCGCAGCCAGCGGGCGCACATGGTCGGCGTCAGCGTCAGCGACACCAGCGCCGAAATGACGATGGCCAGCGTCACCACCACGGCGAATTCATGGAACAGACGCCCGAC
>DATGXU010000142.1:0-6517 GCA_035298685.1 Magnetospirillum sp.
GGCGTGCTGACGGCGGTGCGCAACGTGCGGGGCGAGATCGCGCGCCGTCTCGAGGGCATGGATGCCCGGGATCAGGGCGCAATCGATGGTGCCCTGATCGAGCTGGACGGTTCGCCGTCGTTGCGGCGCCTGGGGGCCAACGGGGTGTTGGCCGCTTCGCTTGCCGTCGCCAGGGCGGCGGCCGCGCACCAGAGGGTGCCGCTTTATCGCCATGTGAACCAGCTGGCGGGTGGGCCGGCCATGTGCCTGCCCATGCCCATGACCAATTTGCTGAGCGGCGGCCATTCCGGGGCGGGGCTGGATTTCCAGGATGTGATGATGGTTCCCTTGGGTGCCGCCAGCTTTGCCGATGCGGTGGCCATGATCGCGCGTGTTCGCGCGGCGTTGCCCAAGGTCGCCGATGCCCAGGGCATACCCTTGCGTCTGGCCGAGGACGGCGGTGCGATCCCTGGCATTTCGGACGTGGGGATGGTGTTCGAAATGCTGATGCGGTCCTTCGAGGCGGCGGGCCTGCAGCCGGGCGCGCAGGTCGCCATCGCCGTGGATGTGGCCGCCAGCGAACTGCACCGGGACGGCCATTACGCACTGGCCGGGGGAATGCGGCGCCTGTCGCGTGCCGGGATGATCGATATGTTGCGCGGCCTGGTGGGCCGGTTCCCCATCGTGTCGGTGGAAGATGCGCTGGATCAGGATGACTGGGATGGCTGGTGCGAGTTCACCCGTGCCGCCCCGGACATCCAGATCGTCGGCGACGATCTGTTCGCCACCAATGCCGCCCGCATCGCCAGAGGCATCAAGGCCGGCGCGGCCAACGCCGCGCTGATCAAACTGAACCAGAACGGCACCCTGACGGGAACCATCACGGCGATCGGCGCGCTGCGCGCCGCCGGGTTCGGGACCATCGTCGCCGCGCGCTCCGGCGATACCGAAGATACCTTCATGGCGGATTTCGCCGTGGGCACCGGCGTCGGCCAGATCAAGATCGGCGCGTTCCGGAATACCGAGCGTGTGGCGAAATACAACAGGCTGTCGCGGATCGAAGAGGAAGCCGGGCTGCCGTTTGCCGGCGCGCCGGCCATCCGCCTTCGTCAGGAAGGCTGACCACCGCCCGCCCCCCAGGGCGCACCCCGGGGACGGGCTGTGGCTGCGGCCGTTCAGCCGGCGCGGATGCCGGCGATGAAGCTGGTCATCTGCTCGGTCAGGGATTGGTACTGGTGCTGTAGGTCGCTGGCGGCGTTGCGAACCTGTTCGGCGCCGTGACCGGTTTCCTCGGCGGTGCGCTGGACGCCGGTGACGTTGCGGGTGACCTCCTGCGCGCCCGAGGCGGCCTGCTGCACGTTGCGGGCGATCTCGCGGGTCGCCGCGCCCTGCTCCTCGACCGCCGAGGCGATGGCCGTAGCCACCTGGTTGATGCTGGAAATGCTGCCGGTGATCTGCTCGATGGCGGTCACCACCTCGCGGGTGGCGCCCTGGATGTTGCTGACCTGGAAACCGATCTCCTCGGTGGCCTTGGCGGTCTGGTTGGCCAGGTTCTTGACCTCGCCCGCCACCACGGCGAAGCCCTTGCCGGCTTCGCCGACCGCGTTGTGGCTCATGTCGGCCGCATTGGTGACTTCGTGGCCGATTTCCTGAATGGAGGCCGCCAGCTGGTCGGCGGCCGACGCCACCACCTGCACGCCGCTGCTGGCCTCGCCGGCGGCGGCGGAAGCCTTGTCCGACTGCTCGGCGGCCAGTTCGGCGATGCCCGACAGCGACGTGGCGGTGGATTGCAGTTGCGACGCCTGGGCGGCGACGCCCGCGACGATGTCCTTGATCTGGCCTTCGAAGCTGTCGGCCAGTTCCCGCATGGTGGTGCGGCGTTCCTCGGCGGCGCGGGTGCGGCGCGCTCTCGTTTTCTCGCCGAGGACGAGAATGACAGGACCTCGGACGGGGGCTTAGGGGATAAGCATCCTATGCCCTAGGGTTGATATGCGACAATTTAAAATTCCGTATGGGTGATACTCCCATAGTATAATGCATGGCCATCAGGGGCTCGTCCGTATGGCACTCAATGACTGTAGATGTGATGTGCCGTGAATTAATTGATGGTATAATATCTGGTGTTCTAAATCTTTGGTGGGGGAACTGACTTATGCGTATCGGATTGATCTCGTTCGCGCTTGCCTCGTGCCTGTGCGCTTCTGTCGCCAATGCGGGCGAAGCCTATCCTGCGGTTCAGTTGCTGAACACCACCCAGACGGTGACGGGAGAGGACATCCGTTATCCGCAGACCGGTCCCGCCAAGGTCGCGGCGGTGATCGTCACCATCGCCCCGGGGGCCGAGACGGTGCAGCACCATCATGCGGCGCCCATGTTCGCCTATATCCTTGAAGGCGAGGTGACGGTGGATTACGGCGCCGCCGGCAAGCGCACGTTCAAGCCGGGCGAAGGCTTCATGGAGGCCATGGCGGTCACCCACAAGGGTGTCAATCTCGGCACGGTGCCGGTGCGCATCCTGGCGGTATCCATGGGCGCCGAGGGCACGCCCAATGTGACGGTGGACGCGCCCGCCCGCTGATTGCGTCCCGCTTGTCCTGGAAGCTCGGAATGCGAGTTTCCAGGACAAGACCGTTGGGGTGTCACACCGCGTCAGCTGCGCGGCAGATTGGAAAAATCGATCTGCGGCGGCGTGCCGGTCGGCGGACGCTTGAGGACGGTGCCGGGGGCGGTCCATTCATTGAAATGGCCGAACCCGCGCAGGAAGAATTGTCCGTTCGACACGCCGCCCTGGAAGTCCAGGCGCTCTTGCCGGTTCCCGGTGGTATCGACGGTGTACTTGGCCGAGGTGATCTCGTGCCACCGCCCTTCGGTGTCGCGTGCCCATTGATTGCCGTACAGCGCCCGCCGGTCAGCATCGCCCCAGTACGGCAGGAAATTTTCCAGGAACGCATAGGAGCCGGTGTACCACTTTCTCGTTTGCGGGCGTCGGAAGGTGGCGAGGTAGTGCCAGGCATCCTGTTCCGGGTCATGAAAATAGGCGGAATAAGAGGTGGAGCCGTCGTCGTTGGGGCGGACCCGGGTCAGGAAGCCATAGGTCAGCCCGGCCTTCCACGGAAAGACCATCGAGGATGAACCGCCACTGCCCTCGCCGCCGAAATCGCCGGCATTCACGCTCTCGCCCCGGCCCTGGACCTGTATCCGCAGGTGTTCGGGAACGTCCTTGATGTTGTTGGTGGCATACGAGGCCCAGATCGAGAACAGCACGATGCGGCGGTCGGGGCCGACAACCTGGAAGCCGAAATAGCCTTCCGAACAGCCATTGGCTTCATAATACGAGCCGGGGAGGTCGGCCCCGCGTGGCACGGTGATCTCGGAATAGAACCACTCGATGTCCTTGCCTGCCGGCAGGATGTAGTCGAGGTGGCCCGAAGCGCCGCGACGGCCGAAGTTCAGGACGGCGGCCGCCGAGTTGCGCCACGGCGCATCGGACCCCGGCTTCAACTGGTCGGTGACGTAGCGGAACTCGGATGGCGCCCCCTCGATTTCCACGGCGGTGATGTCGGGAAAGGCGAAGCCCTGTTTGTCCACCGCGCGCAGCACGATGGCTTGGTAGCCTTCGGCGAATTGAAAGGTGCCGGCGTCGTAGCGGCGCCAGCCCGTGCCGTCGATGGTGACGTTGGTGCGCCGGCCGCCAACCGTCACCTCGACCACCGCAGGGCCGCCGCTGCGGGCGATCAGGTGAAGGGACCGCCGGCCGGCGCTCATCGTCCGGACATAGACGGTGGCCGTCACCGAATCGTCCTGCCAGGCCTTAAGGCCCTCGGCCGCGATCGCCGCCCCGCCGGCGCCGCGATTGCTGAGATAGGCGTTGCCGCCCAGGAGGATCGAGGTGAAGCCGTCCGCCGCCACCGGCGGCGGCCCCGAAGGCGCCACGTCGGCGCGGTTCCACTGCGCGCTCAACCACCCCGGCCCGACCTCGCCGGTTTCCACGGTGCCGTGTTCGATGTGCAGATAGCTCTTGCGCCACACATTGCGGATGCGAACCCGGTCGGTTCCCGCGACCGGCTCGAGAAACCACATGGCGCTCTGCCAGCCCGGGCCGACGTTGCCCACCACCGGATAGCGGGCGTCCTTTTCCACATTCAGGTAGCCCCCGGCCGGATGGCGCAGGCGCACCGCACCGGCGATGCTGGTCTGCTCGATGGTCCACACCGCGCCGTCGGCGTTCCTGGCAACCGAGGGGCCGTCCGGCCCGGCGGTCAGGAAGGTGCCCTTCCACACGTTGCGCAGGGTCAGCGCCTCTTCGGCCATGGCCAAGGGCGGCAGCGCCATGCCGAGGATGCACAGAAGGCAGGCGAGGACGGCACCGCACGTGCGGGGGGCCAGGGTGTGGCAGGTCATGGCGGCGAAATCCCCCCTGTGGCCCGTCATTCGATTGGGGCGAATATGATAAGATTAGATATTAAAGCATCTTCAGGGGGAGCGATCTAGTCGCCGGCGATGCTGACGCGGTTGCGGCCGGCCTTTTTCGAGGCGTAAAGCGCGCGGTCGGCATGGGCCAGCAGGGCGGCGATGTCGGCCACCGCTTGCTGTCCCGGCCCGGCCACGGCGATGCCGATGCTGACGGTGAAGCTCAGCGGCGGCCCCTCGGGCTGCGGCACCGACAGGGATTCCACCGCCCGGCGCAGGCGTTCGGCGATGACCATGGCGCCGTCCATGCCGGTGTTGGGCAGGGCGATGGCGAATTCCTCGCCGCCGCAGCGGCCCAGGATGTCGGGTTCGCGCAAGGCGGCGCGGCAGGTGGCGGCAAAGGATTTCAGCGCCAGGTCGCCCGCCGCGTGGCCCCATTGGTCGTTGATGCGCTTGAAGTGGTCGAGATCCAGCGCCAGCAGCGCCAGCGACCGGTTCATCCGGCGGGCATGGCCGAGTTCCAGGCTGGCCAGGCGGTGGAAATGGCGCAGGTTGGCGGTGCCAGTCAGGGCGTCGTGGTTGGCCAGAACCTCCAACTCGGCGGCGTGGCGCTGGGTGTCGCTGTAGTCGCGCAGCGACAGCGCCATGTCGCACAGGCCGCCATCGGGGTCCAGCACCACCGGCACCCGCTCGATGACCAGCCGCAGCAGCGCGTCGGCCGCCCCCTCTGGCACCTTGGCCGGAACGGCATAGGCGCCCACCGCCAGCAGATTGTCGCCGGCCGGCAGCACCAGGCGCTGCCAGGTTTCGATGCCGTCGTCGCCGAAATCGGCGGTGTACGACCGCCACAGCGGCGAGCGCCGCGACTGCACGAAGGTGTAGTCGAATTCCAGCATGCCGCGCCGCTCGGGCGGCAGGATCTCGGGCGCCAGCGAGGTGATCACCCGCCCGGTCAGGTCGACGCCGAAATGATCGACGAAGGCCTTGCCGTAATGCAGATAGCGGTAGCCGGCGTCCTCGACCGCGATCAGCAGCAGATTGTCGCCATGGGGCGCCAGATGCACCAGCGGCGCCGGCAGGCCCTCTTGCCGGTAAGCCGCCCGCCAGCGCGCCAGCATATCGCCCAGGCGGGGGTCCATGACCCGTGTGACCGCAGACTTCATCCCTGACCGTGCTCCCCGTTGTCGGCCGTGATCATAGACTGAAGGTTGTGACTCGGCAAAGGGTGAGGGGGCGCATGGCGCCATTCCCACATAAACATATCTTTATGTCGTCGTTGTGTTTCGCCGGCCGGGCTGATACAACCAGCATCAGGACAAATCCCGTGCGAAGGGCGCGAACGACATGACCGACTACAAGGTTGCCGATATTGCCTTGGCCGATTGGGGCCGCAAGGAACTGGACATCGCCGAGAGCGAGATGCCCGGCCTGATGGCCACCCGCGAGGAATTCGGCCCCAAGCAGCCGCTGAAGGGTGCCCGCATCGCCGGCTCGCTGCACATGACCATCCAGACCGGCGTGCTGATCGAGACGCTGAAGGCGCTGGGCGCCGACATCCGCTGGGCCTCGTGCAACATCTTCTCGACCCAGGACCACGCCGCCGCCGCCATCGCCGCCGCCGGCATTCCGGTGTTCGCCGTCAAGGGCGAGAGCCTGGAAGAGTACTGGGACTACACCCACCGCATCTTCGAATGGGCCGACGGCGGCTGCCCCAACATGATCCTGGACGATGGCGGCGACGCCACCTTGCTGATCCATCTGGGCATGCGCGCCGAGAAGGACCTATCGGTCCTGGCCAACCCCACCTGCGAGGAAGAGGAGGTGCTGTTCGCCTCCATCAAGAAGAAGCTGGCCACCGACGCCACCTTCTATTCCCGCAACGGCGCCGCCATCCGCGGCGTGACCGAGGAAACCACCACCGGCGTGCACCGTCTCTATGAGATGGAGAAGAAGGGCACCCTGTTGTGGCCGGCCATCAACGTCAACGACTCGGTCACCAAGTCGAAGTTCGACAACAAGTACGGCTGCCGCGAATCGCTGGTCGACGGCATCCGCCGCGCCACCGACGTGATGATGGCCGGCAAGGTCGCGGTGGTGTGCGGCTTCGGTGACGTCGGCAAGGGTTCGG
>DATGXU010000143.1:0-9161 GCA_035298685.1 Magnetospirillum sp.
TAGCTCAAAGCCGGTCCTCTGGGCGGCTTCCGCCACACAGCCGGCGGCGTGGGCATAGCGTTGCTTGGCGCCCAGCATGTAGGTCGCCGCGTCCTCGGTCTTTTCCACCGTGAAGGCGAAGGCGCCGCCCGCCTTCAGCGCGGTTCGCGCCGCCCGCATGACCGGATCGAGGTCGCCCAGATAGACCAACACGTCGGCGGCCACCACCAGATCGTAGGCGGCGGGGCGGCCGGCGAGGGTGCCCACCAGTTCGCCCACCACCAGTTCGTCGTACAGGCCGCGCTCGGCGGCGCGGGCGACCATGGCCGGCGACAGGTCGACCCCTTCCAGGCGGTTGGCATAGGGCTTGAGCATGGGCGCGGCCAGACCGGTGCCGCAGCCGGCATCCATGATCGCCAGTCCGCCACGCCGATCCACCGTGCGCGCCAGCGCGTCGGCCAACACTTGCGGGGCGCAATAGTCCAGTTTTTCCACCAGCGCCTGGTCGAAGCGGTCGGCGTAATCGTCGAACAACTGGCGCACATAGGCCTCGGGGGCCTTGTCGGGGGCGGGCGCGCCGCCGACCAGGGCAAGGCCCAGAGCGGCACCATGAACGTCGTCGGGGTCCAGCTTCAACGCCTTGCCATAGGCCTTGGCGGCGCGTTCGTCCTGGCCCAGCGTGCGGCGTGCCTCGCCCAGGCAGTACCACGCGCGGGCGGAACGCGGCGCGGCGGCGGTGGCCCGTTCGAAAGCGGCGGCGGCGCCTTCGCCATGGCCCTGCGCCTGGCGGGTCAGTCCCAGCTCGATCCAGCATTCCAGGCTGCGGGGATCGGCGCGGGTGCCGCGCTCGGCCTGCTCGCGGGCGTCGTCCAGCCGGCCCATGGCGCGATAGAGTCCGGCCAGATTGGCGCGGCTGGGCGCATGGGTGTGGCGCAATTCCACCGCGCCTTCCAGGATGGTCGCCGCCACGTCAAGCCGGCCGCAGTCGCGCAGCGCGATGCCGAAATTGTTCAGCGCCGCCGGCCATTCCGGGCGCAGTTCCAGCGCGCGGCGCAAGGCGTCGCAGGCTTCCTCGGCGCGTCCGGCTTGGGTCAGCAGCGCGCCCAGGCAGTTCAGCGCCTCGGCGTGGATCGGGCTGGCGGCGATGGCGGCGCGGCAATGGGCGATGGCGTCGTCGCGCCGTCCCGACCGCCCCAGCAATTCACCCAACCGGGCATGGGCCTCGGCGTGGTCGGCGTCCACGGACAGCACCGTGCGGTAATGCAGGGCGGCCTCGGCGGTGTCGCCGGCGACTTCCAGGGCGCGGCCCATGGCCAGATGCAGCACCGCCTGGCCGGGGGTGATGGCGATGGCCCGCGCCAGGCTTTCGGCGGCGCGCCGGCCCTGTCCGGAATCCAATGCCAGCAGCCCCATCAGGTAGTGGGCGCCGCCGAACCGGGGGGCCGACTCGGTCAGCTTTTTCGCCAGCCGCTTGGCCTCGGCGGTACGGCCTTCCTCATAGGCGCGCATGGCCTCGGCGAAGTATTCGCCGACGCTTTTGGTCTGTTCTGCCTGCATGGCGGTTCCGATGGTTGCGGCCCCTTTCAAACCAAGATCCTCACCATAGTTTGTAAACGATAGACCCGCACTGACAACGAGGGAAGCACCCCATGGACGCCCCTCTGGAAATCCGTTTCCACAATCTTGACCCTTCCACCGCAATGGAGGCCGCTATCCGCGAACGGGTGGACCGGCTGAACCGGCTTTACCCGCGTCTGACCCGCTGTCTTGTGGCGGTCGAGGCGCCACATCGGCAGCACCGTAAAGGCAATCAGTACGAGGTCCACATCGATTTGTGGGTCCCGGGCGGACATCTGGCGGTGACGCGCGAGCCCCATCGCCTGCGCGACCGCTATGCCAATCCCGACGTCTACACCGCCATGCGCGACGCCTTCGACGCCGCCGAGCGGCAATTACTGGACTACAAGCGGCAGATCAATGGAGAGGTGAAGATTCACGAGGATTTTTTCCATGGGCAGGTGTCGGCGCTGCACCCCGACCGTGACCACGGCTTCATCCTGACCAACACCGGCAGCCAGCTGTACTTCCACCGCAATTCGCTGATGGGCGGCGCGTTCGAGGATCTGGCGCCCGGCCAATCGGTCCATTACGTGGAAACCGACGGCGACACCGGGCCAACGGCGGCCAAGGTGTGGCCGGCAGCCGAACACCGGGGCGGCTGACCGCCGGTGCCCCCCGGCGGAGACGCCGGGGGGCACGGGCCCCCTATACCGCAGTGCCGCCGACCGTCAGGCCGTCGAGCCGCAAGGTGGGCTGGCCGACGCCCACCGGGACGCCCTGGCCATCCTTGCCGCAGGTGCCGATGCCGGGGTCGATCTGCAAATCGTTGCCGATCATGGTGACGCGGGTCAGGGCGTCGGGGCCGTTGCCGATCAGGGTGGCGCCCTTGACCGCCGGGCCGATCTTGCCGTCCTCGATCAGATAGGCCTCGGTAGCGGCGAACACGAACTTGCCCGAGGTGATGTCCACCTGGCCGCCGCCGAAATTCACCGCATAGATGCCCTTTTTCACCGAAGCGAGGATCTCGCCCGGGTCCTTGTCGCCGGCCACCATGAAGGTGTTGGTCATGCGCGGCAGCGGGGCGTGGGCATAGGACTGGCGGCGGCCGTTGCCGGTGGGGCGCACGCCGGTCAGCCGCGCGTTCAGGCGGTCCTGCAGATAGCCGACCAGAATGCCGTCCTCGATCAGCGTGGTGCGGCTGGACGGTGTGCCCTCGTCGTCGATGGTGATGGAGCCGCGCCGGTCGGGCAGGGTGCCGTCGTCCACCACCGTCACCCCCTTGGCGGCGACGCGCTGGCCGATCATGCCGGAAAAGGCGCTGGTGCCCTTGCGGTTGAAGTCGCCTTCCAGGCCGTGGCCCACCGCCTCGTGCAGCATGACGCCGGGCCAGCCCGGCCCCAGCACCACGCTCAGTTCGCCCGCCGGCGCGGGGATGGAGTCCAGGTTGACCGAGGCCTGGCGCAGCGCCTCGTCCACGCATTGCCGCCACTGGTGCGGCGCCATCAGGCCGTCATAGGTGAAACGCCCGCCCAGGCCGTGGCTGCCGGTTTCCATGCGGTCACCCTGGCCCAGCACCACCGAGACGTTGATGCGCACCAGCGGGCGGATGTCGGCGGCGTGGGTGCCGTCGCCGCGCAGGATGTAGACGGCCTGCCACGATCCCGCCAGCGAGGCCGACACCTGCTTGACCCGGGGCTCGCGGCCACGGGCATAGGCGTCGATTTCCTCGAGCAGCCTGACCTTGGTCTCGAACGGCACCAGCGCCAGCGGGTTCAGGTCGGTGTAAAGGGCGTTGTTGGTGCCCACCGGGCCTTCGGCCAGATGGCCGGTGCGTCCCGACTTCACCGCGCTGACGGTGGTGGCGGCGCGGCGGATGGCGTCTTCCGACAGGTCCGAGCCGTGGGCGTAACCGTGTGCCTCGCCCGCCACCGAGCGCAGGCCGAAGCCCTGGGCGGTGTCGAAGCTGGCGGATTTGATCTGGCGGTCGTCCAGCACCAGGCTTTCCGATTGCCGGTATTCCAGAAACAATTCGCCGTCATCGGCGCCGGTCAGCGATTCCGCCACGATTTTCCGCACGTTGTCGCGGTCCAGGCCGGCGCGGACGAAAAACAGCTCGTGGGCGTGGGCGTCGTGCGGCATGGATTCTCCTGTCGGAACGGGTAGGCCCGGCCGGGTGGTTGGCACGGTTGGGCGGGCAGTGTACACCATCGCGAGCGACCGCGCTGCCTTAGGGGAATATAGGCAATGGCCGAAACGATGCCAGGGCGGAGTTTTGCCTTCCGCGAACATGCCGGCCGCCGCGCCCTGGCCGGCGAGGTTCACGCGCGCCCCTATGAACAATTGTCGGCGCCCCTGCGCGCCAGCCATCTGGCCATCCTGCACAACGGGCTGGGCGTCGAGGACGAACGCGACTATTTGCGCGAGCTGCTGGCCGTCCACGGCGCCGAGCCGCCGGGCGACGGCGCCACCCATTTCGCCCGCGACCTGGGCGGGCTGCGGCTGAAATGGGAACGGCACAGCGAATTCTCCACCTACACCTCTTCCTGCGGTTCGATCCCTTCGCCCTGCCTTTTGCCGGGGCGGCGCTGGACCTGGTGCCCGCCGACTGGCTGGCGCGGCTGCCGGGCGAGGTGATTTCGGCCCTGCACGTGACCGTCGAGGCGGGCGTCCGCACCGCCGAGGAGCTGTCGGCGCTGTTCGCCGGCAATCTGCTGGTGGGCTCGAAAGTGCTGGGCGGCGCGGGCGAGGTGTGGACCGACTTCCGCTTGCATGGCGACGGCTTCGGCCGGGTCCTGGTGCTGGACCAAGGGCTGTCGCGCGGCCAGGTCGGCCGCTTGCTGCAGCGCCTGTGCGAGATCGAGACCTATCGCATGATGGCGCTGTTGGCCTTTCCGGTGGCGCGCGCCGCCAATACGGAAATCGGCCGTATGGATGGCGGCCTGGCCGATATCGTCAGCGAACTGGCCGATCCGGCGGTGGTGCAGAACGACCGCGAGTTGCTGGATCGCCTGACCGCGCTGGCGGCCGAGGCCGAGCGTCTGGATGCGGCCAGCAGCTTCCGGCTGGCGGCGGCGCGGGCCTATTACGCCATCGTCATCCAGCGCATCACCGAACTGCGCGAGGACCGGCTGCCGGGCGTGCAGACGGTGGGCGAGTTCATGGACCGCCGGCTGGCGCCGGCCATGAAGACCTGCGAATCGGCGGCCGAGCGCCAGCAATTGCTGGCCCGCCGGACGGCGCGGGCGGGCGACCTGTTGCGCACCCGCGTCGATATCGCGCTGGAGGAAAAGAACCGCGATCTGCTGCGCAGCATGAACCGCCGTGCCAAGCTGCAATTGCGCCTTCAGGAAACGGTCGAGGGCCTGTCGGTGGTGGCCATCAGCTATTATCTGCTGGGGCTGGTGCTGTATGCCGCCAAGGGACTGAAGGGCGCCGGCCTGCACGTGGACCCGGACGTGGCCGCCCTGGTGGCGTTGCCCATCATCGTCGGCGCGGTGGTGCTGGGCGTGCGCCGTCTGCGCCGGGCCCTGGGGCATGGCGGCGACGCGGAATAAGCGCCCAGTTCTCCAACTCGGGGCTCAGGGTCCCAAACCGGTTGGGGCCGGGGGTGCCGGGGCGGAAACCGCATTCGACCACCGTCCATAGATCGCCCACGTAAGGCAGCACCAACAGCAGCAGCCACGCCGCGCTGCGGTCAAGGTCGTGCCAGCGTTTCGCCGTGACCGCCAGTTTGGGGTACAGCATCAGCACCAGCTGCCACACAAGGATGTCGTCGATGGGCGCATTCAGCAGGCGCAGGGCGGTCCCCTCGACGATGGCGAAGGCCAGCAAGGTCACCACGAATTGCCAGAATTGCCAACGCCCGATTCGCCCCCGGAACGAGAACAGGAACCAGCCAAGGTTGGGCCTGATGTCATGCTGTGGGGTGGTTGCGCTCATGGATGCCGCCGTTGCGTCCGGATGTGGTGCACCCACGCGATCCCCTCGGCGCGGTACAGCCCCAAATCGCGCCCCAACCGGTGCAGGCGTTCGTCGCCGATGGCGGCCCGGGCCGTCCGCAGGGTGCGGCGGGCGGCGATCAGGCCTCGGGTTTCGCTAGCCAATCGCTGGAACAGCCGCGCTCGCGCCGATGCCGGCACCGGTTTGGCTTCCGGGATCGGGCCGTCGTAGCGGCGTTCCAGGTGGTCGAGCCAGATGAATGGGGTGGCGCTGAACATGATGAAGATTAGAACATAAAGCGAACGTTAAGTCTAGGGCACTGGCTGTCCCCACGACCGCCCTATTGGCTGGCCCACAGGATGCGGGCGACCCAGGCGACTTCCTCGGTCGTCAGGACGCGGCCCTGGTGGGCGGGGTTCAGCGAGGCCAATTCGATGCGTTTGGCGGTTTGGCGGACCAGCTGCTTGACCATCACCTCGCCTTCCACCGTGCGCACCACCACGCGGTCGCCCCGGCGCACCGAGGCGGCCGGCGAGACGATGACGCGGTCGCCGTCGCGGTACAGCGGCTCCATGCTGTCGCCGGAAACCTCGAGCGCATAGGCGTGGGGGTCGCCCACTTCGGGGAATGGGATTTCGTCCCACGCGCCGCCGACCGGATAGCCGGCGTCGTCGAAATAGCCGCGGTCGCCCGCCTGGGCAAAGCCGATCAGCGGCAATTGCGACACCCGGCGAACAGGGGCGCCGCCGTTGATGTGGCCCAGGAAGTCGCCCAGGCTGGCGCCGGTGGCGTCCAGCACCTTGGCGATGCTTTCGGTGGACGGCCAGCGCGGCTTTCCCTCGCGGGTGATGCGCTTGCTCTTGTTGAACGTCGTCGGGTCCAGACCCGAACGGCGGGCGAGCGCCGACGCGGTCAGACCGTTCTCGC
This sequence comes from Magnetospirillum sp., assembly GCA_035298685.1. GTDB lineage: Bacteria > Pseudomonadota > Alphaproteobacteria > Rhodospirillales > Magnetospirillaceae > Magnetospirillum. The sequence goes on from DATGXU010000143.1 coordinate 6,406, forward strand.
GGGCCATGGCGTCGATGGCGGCCCAGATTTCTGCGTGCTTCAACATGGGAAGATCGTCTCGCAATCTCTGGTTTTGGTCAGCAGGAATATCAGCCTAGCATCCTTGACATCCTGACCGTGGGTCAGTCATCAATGTTCGCGTTAGGTTCCTATTCGGGGGAGTCGCGATGCGTGTATCCAGGTTGGCCTGCAGGCCGTTGAGCGAGCGAACGGCGCAGGCTTTCGCCAATGCCGAGGAGGCGTGGCTGTGGTATTCCCGTTGTCAGCTGGCGCGGATCGAAGGTGTGCGTTTTACCGCCGATAGTGGCGACGTGGCGCGGCCCTGCGATCCGGACGACATCTATCGCGCGGTCGCCCGCCTGTGCCGCGAAGGGCGGCTGGCATCCGCCCACGTTGCGGTTCTCGGACGCTTCGGCTGCCGGCTGAACCCGCCCGATCCCTGGGCTGGCGACGCCGAGCGCGACGCCAGGCTGTGGGCCGAGGCGATGGATCGGCTGACGCTGCCGCTGCGGGAAAAGGGGATCGTGGCATGACGGGCGCATCCGCCGGCGGTGACTGGGAGCGCGGATTGGTGGTGTTCGCCGATGCGACCTCCCTGTGGTTCCTGCGCTTGCTGAGGCCGGGGTTCCGCCATTGCTTCATCGCGCTTTCATGGGCGTCCGGCTGGGTGGTGATCGACCCCCTGTCCCATGGGACTGCGGTTGCACACTTTCCGATCGACCAGGAATTTGATCTTGCCGAGTGGTATCGCCACCACGGCCTGGTGGTGGTTCCCGTAAAAAAAGTTTCACCTCAAAGGAGAGTGGCGCCGATCCTTCCTTACTCGTGCGTCGAGTGCGTCAAGCGAATCTTGGGAATTCACGCCCCTTGCGTGGTCACACCATGGCAGCTGTACCGCTACCTGAACAAAGCAGGAACTTTTGTGTTGACGGAGGCGAAAAGATAGGTCTATAGTCATTTCTATCAACGCCACACTTGCGTCCAACGCCCGGCGGGTCTTGCAGATCCGCCGGGCTTTTTGTTTTGGGCGCTACGGAAAAATATCCTTTGATGGAGGACCCTATGGGTGGATTCTTCAGCAGCCCGTCCGTTCCCACCTACACGCCACCGTCACCGCCGCCGGCGCTGGCAGCCAAGCCCGATGACGAAGCCCTGAAGGTGCGCCAGGATATCATGGAGCGCAACCGCCGCGGGCGGCAGGGCATGATCGCCACCTCCGATCGCGGTGTGCTGAGCGCGGTCAGACCCGCCGGCAAGACCCTGCTGGGGGAATAGCCATGGCCGACACGGTTCAATCCATCGGCTTGGCCGACGACCTGTTGGGGCCCGAGCGCGACCCGGGGCAGCTGCTGAAGCGGTATGCCAAGGCGAAGCAACGCCGCACCCCATGGGAAGCCCACTGGCAGGAATGCTACGACTACGCCTTGCCGCTGCGCGACGCGGTGCTGCACCAACCCATCCCGGGCGAGAAAAAGGGCGACCGCCTGTTCGACGGCACCGCCCCCGACGCGGTGGACCAATTGGCCGCCAGCCTGCTGTCGGAACTGACCCCGCCCTGGGCGCAGTGGTTCGGCCTGACCGCCGGGGCCGACCTGTCCGCCACCGAGCGGGAACAGGCGGCGGCCATGCTGGACAAGGCGGCGGCCGTGCTGCAATCGCATTTCGACCGCTCGAACTTCGCGGTGGAAATGCACCAGTGCTATCTGGATGTGGTGACCGGCGGCACCGCCAGTCTGCTGTTCGAGGAGGCGCCGCCCGGCGAGCCGTCGGCCTTTCGCTTCACCGCCGTGCCCCTGGGCCAGGTGGTGCTGGAAGAGGGGGTGGACGGCCGCCTGGACACCACGTTCCGCCGCTCGGAACTGACCCTGGCCGGGCTGCTGGGGCGCTTTCCGTCCGCCATCCTGCCCGAGACCCTGATTCGGCGGGCGCAGGAGGACCCGGAAGCCCGCTTCGCCGTGGTCGAGGCGGTGGTGCCGGCGCCGTCGCGGCATTTCTACCGCTACGCGGCAGTGCTGGCGGACGAGGGCGCCGACGATTGCGTGCTGGCGGATGGGCGCTTCGAAAACAGCCCGTTCGTCAATTTCCGCTGGCTCAAGGCGCCCGGCGAAACCTATGGCCGCTCGCCGGTGATGAAGGCGCTGCCCGACATCAAGACCGCGAACAAGGTGGTGGAACTGGTTCTGAAAAACGCCACCATCGCGGTGACCGGCATCTGGCAGGCCGACGATGACGGCGTGCTGAACCCGGCCAACATCAAGCTGGTGCCCGGCACCATCATCCCCAAGGCGGTGGGCTCGGCCGGGCTGCAGCCGCTGGAGGCGCCGGGGCGGTTCGACATTTCCCAGCTGGTGCTCGAGGATTTGCGCGGGCGCATCCGCCACGCCTTGCTGGGGGACAAGCTGGGCCAGCCCGACGCCCCGCGCATGACCGCCACCGAGGTGCTGGAACGGTCGTCCCAGATGGCCCGGCTGCTGGGGGCCACCTATGGCCGGCTGCAATGCGAGTTGCTGACGCCGCTGGTCATGCGGGCGGTCGCCATACTGCGCCGTCGCGGGGAAATCCCGGAATTGCTGATCGACGGCCATTCGGTGGACCTGCAGTACAAGTCGCCGTTGGCGCAGAACCAGGCTCAGCGCGACGCCAGCAACATGCTGACGTGGTTGTCGTCGCTGGCGCAACTGGGGCCGGCCGGCGTGCAGGTGGTGGACGCCGCCGCCGCCGCCAAGTGGCTGGGGCGGGCCTTCAACATTCCCGCC